>CALCCV010000339.1 GCA_937900305.1 uncultured Pseudobdellovibrionaceae bacterium
GAAAGATAGCGCTCTGACGAACTGGGGATGATCACAACAATATTTTTTCCCGCGAGGTCAGGTTTTTTTGCCAGTCTCAATGCAGCCGCCACCGCAGCTCCCGAAGAGATTCCAACCGGAATGCCCTCTTGGCGAATCACATCTTTGGCCATTTGCAGAGCTTCTTCTGACGACACCTGCTCGATGGCGTCGACCAATTCTCGTTTTAAATTGGTGGGCAGAAATCCGGCGCCAATGCCCTGAATTTTGTGAGGTCCCGGTTTGCCACCGCTGATGACCGGTGATTCAACCGGTTCGACCGCGATCATTTGCACAGATTTCTTTTTTGATTTCAAAACTTTTCCGACGCCACTGAGTGTCCCACCCGTCCCCACACCACACACGACGATGTCCACTGCACCTTGGGTGTCCTCCCAAATCTCCAGAGCCGTGGTTTTTTCGTGAATCGCTGGATTGGCAGGATTTTCAAATTGCGATGGAATGAAATATTTTTTGTCTTTGTCGCGAAGCTCAAGGGCTTTGCCGATCGCTCCTCGCATACCCAATGGACCAGGCGTCAAAACGAGCTCGGCACCTAAAAGCAAAAGCAATGTCCGCCGCTCCTGCGACATGGTTTCGGGCATCACCAGTGTGAGAGGGTAACCTCGGGCTGCGCAAACAAAAGCCAACGCAATTCCAGTGTTGCCACTGGTGGGCTCAAGAACATGCATTCCTTTTTTTAAACGCCCACTGCTTTCGGCCTCATCGATCATACTGACGCCGATTCGATCCTTCACCGAACTCAGCGGGTTGAAAAATTCGAGTTTCAAAAAAACTTTGGCGCCGCCCGGGGGATTTAAGCGCTGCAAAGCCACCAGTGGGGTGCGACCAACAGTTTTTGTAATATCAGCATGTATTGGCATGGGGATCTCCTCTGACTGAAAGAAAGAGAGATCATTCTCGTCGGGGTCCACGCCCGAAGCAAAGAAAATTAAGCGGGATCGCGTTTGCGAGATTTGTTTTTTTGCCGCGCTTCATATTCGGCAATTTGTCCATTGAGATAATTCTGCGCTTTGTACTTTGAAAAATCCTCGACGGCCGTTTTTTCGACGTGCATGCTGGTCACACCCGAGGTCAGGAGTTTGGTGCGCTGTTTTTCATAAAACTTCGAACCACGAGGGGTGTACAAGATGTATTTGTCATTGCTGGCCAAATACAAATAGAGGTTGAACTCCACTTGCGTGTCGCCTTTGAGGTCCTCAATGTGCACGGCGGCCATTCGCTCATCTTTCGACTCTCCAACGTGAGTGTACGCTTGGGAATTTGGAAAGAAGGCCATGGCCACTTCGGTACCTTGGTGGATGGACTTTCGCAAAAACTCAGCGCACTCCAGAGACCAGGCTTCAAACGCAACTTCTTTGATGCTGATATGCAATTGCTCTTCACGCGAAATCTGTTCGCCATTTTCACTTAAAAATTTAAACAACCGGTGCTTCACCAAGGTCACAAAAGCAGCGTCAATTTTGCGCTGGTGACCAAACGCCGTCACCAAATATCCAGCAAACCGTGAGGACTCCACGGCAATGCATGCGACGTTGTCAGTTGAGCCGAGTTGATTGTGCACATCGACCGGTGAATCAGACACCTGGGCCAAGGCCTGTTTGGTGCCAATCGATATCAGCGAATCGTCGCCCCATTTTCCGGCGCCACTCTGGATCCGCATTTGCGAAGGTCGAAAATTTCCCGCACTGTCTTTTTCTGGATTGTTGAGAATTAAATCTTCTCGCTGTCGAGCTCGCAGCGAACCTTTCTCGCCCGAGGAATCCGCATCAAAACCTGTGAAACCACCGACTTCGCCTGGTTTTTTTTGAGGGCCTTTATTGGCCAACGCAATGAGATTGCCACCCTCTTTGTGCTGATGATCCAACTTTTTTGGCAGACGCCAATCTCCCATGTCATCACCAGTTTGAAACTCTGAATCTTCGGTGTCCCCTTTGCCATCGCCTTTCAACAACGACGCCAAGGCGTTCATGTCAAAGCTCGTCCCCAGGCTCGTTCGCACATCCCCTGACTGAACGTAGGTGCCGGGCAAGCCTCCGGCTTCATTTTTTGCACCGCCCGTCAGGACCTGCATCTCGCTGGGCGATTTGCTTTTGCTCGAAACAAAACCGGGTTGATCGCTTTCGGGATCGACATAGTGATCCGGAGTCGCGAACTCAGCGTGTCCTTCGCCCGCCGCTCCCTCCTCTCGAACACCTAGACTTCCTTCAGGACGTTGGGCTTTTGGTTTTTCACCCTGCAGAAATTTAAAAACTGTTCGTTCAATCGCAGGACCTGTGACGGGAGGAAAAATGGCAAATCGAGAATTCACGTCATTCAGGGCCTTGCTCGAGGCGCTCGACGAATTTTCTGCAAAGGGAATGATGCAGGCCTGTGAAACCTGAGGCAAAACTCGCGGCAATTTGCGCACAGCTTTCGCCGGATGATCCATACTGATCATTATAAATGCGGGTTGCTCGCTGAGCATGTACTCAAGCCCCGACTTTAAATCCGAAGTGATGTAAACGCGCCAGTCTCGATTCTCCAGGAAGTGCTTCACCCCTTCCATGCGGTAGCTTTTCGATTTGATGATCAGTAAGTTTTTCTTGATCACCCTGGTGCTGTCTGCAGACACTTTCTTCCCCGATCTAGAGGTCTTGATATTTATCATTTGCTAGACCTCGTATCGGAAATTATTAAATTTTCTGCACATCTTTCAGGCTCTAGGTCGAGCAGATTCTCACAATGTCACACTCGTCTGTACCAAAGTGAATCATCAACGTCCCTTCGCTCGCAAAACCACCTGCACCGTCTTTAAAAGAATCAAAAAATCCAACGCAAGCGAATAGTTCTTCATATAGTACAAATCATACTGAAGTTTTTGACGAGCGTCCTCAACACTTGCGCCATAGGGATACAGAACTTGCGCCCACCCCGTGAGCCCGGGGGCCACCGCCGTTCGCAAATGGAAGTAAGGAATTTGCTCGGCCAGCGAAGTCACAAATTCAGGCCGCTCGGGACGAGGACCGATGAAACTCATTTGGCCAACCAAAATATTGATCAGCTGAGGAGTTTCATCCAATCGCGTTTTTCGAAGCCAATGGCCAATCTTGGTGATGCGCTGGTCTTTCTTTTGAGCCCACTGAGCTCCTTGCTTTTCCGCGTCGGCGGTCATCGACCTGAATTTCCAAATCGCAAAACTTCGCCCCATTCTCCCCGCGCGAATCTGACTGTAAAAAATATCTCCGCGAGAATCCAGCTTGATCAAGATCGCAACCAAAATCATAACCGGAAAAATGACAATCATTAGAATCGAAGCACACAGGATATCCACCATGCGCTTCAGGGCCTGGTACAACCTCGAGTGCAGCAAACGAAATCCGCGCGCCTCCAGAAGCCAGCCCCCGTCCACAAAATCTAAGGGAATTTTACCATAGTTTTCTTCAATAAAAGAAACCACATCCACGACTTGCTCGCCGGCAAAGCGCTGCAAAATCAATTCTGAGAAAACTTCTTTTTCCCAGTTCACCGGGTTCGTCACAGTTTGTTTGAGAGGTGCCAAGATCCAAAGTCTTCGACGACCTTCATCGGGATCTCGCAATCTCGCCCGCAATTGCTAGGGCCGCACAAATTCGACCGGCCAATGGGTGGGCAACGGAAAATGCGCCTTCAAAATTGCACTTCCCACGTCATCCACCAAAAACAAATAGCGAGTTCCACTTTGCCGACCGTGATTGTATCGACCAAGCCAGTATCGTAGAAACACCGACAGAATATCGAAGGTCACTAAAGTGCTAATCAAAATTCCGCGCCCAAAAATACCGGAGCGATACTTTCCCAACAGATAGTTGGCCAAGATGGTCAAAATGAAAACCACCAGGACGGAACCGGTTTGCTTTTCCAAAATATTCTTAAGGCCGTGACGCCATTCTAAATCATAAAGCGAAAACCAGTACTGGCTCATCGCGAGTAAAACCAAGAAAAGATAAAAGGCAAACGAATTCAGCAGAGGCTCGGGCCCTTCCCCCAAGCGAAAGACAAAAAATGCAATCAACAGCAACGCGAAGAGAGTGATATCTAAAAATAACAAAAGCCATCTCTGGGAGCGCCCTAAGCTTTTCATGCCGGGAGCACCAAGCTGCCAGTGATTAAGGATGCAAATTCAAAAGCCAAATTGACCGCCTCTTCAGCCAAACCGTCATTGGCCGATAACGTTGCCATCTCTTGCAGAAAATTTTGGACACCCGATGAGGGCAAAGAAAAAACCTTTTGTGATCGCAAGAGCTCCCCACCGTTTTCTTTTTGAAAGGCGCGCAAAAAATCGAGAGCCAAAACACTGGTTGTTCCTTCCCAGATCGAAAAAACCTGAGCGTCTCGATAAAATCGGGCCACCGGAAAATCCTCGATGTAACCCAGACCGCCAAATCCTTCGACCACCTCGGAACAAACTTGCACACACCTTTTGGCGGTGTAGAGTTTCACAATCGGAGTCAATATTCGCAAAAAACGGCGCTCCTCATCGGTGGCCTCGCCACACTCATCGCGCCCCAAGAGATAACTCGTTTCAAAAGTCAGCAAAAAACAGTCCGTATACACTTTTTGAAGCTGTTCGAAATTTCGGCGAAACAGGGGTTGCTCCTTCAGTTTCTTGCCAAACACCGTGCGAACTTCGGCGTATCCTTCTAACCAATCGAGGGCCCGCTTCATGTGCGAGATCGCACAAACCGAGTTGTACATCCGCGTGATATTGAGCAAAGTGGAAATCTTTTTAACTCCCTGGCCGAGTTCACCCACTGACTCAACTCGCATGCCTTCCAGTGAAAGTTCTGCCGTCGGCAAGGCTCGGGTGCCCAATTTATTTTTGAGTCGCTTCACCGTCAATCCATTGAGGCCAGAAGCCAGGCCAACCGCTGGTTCTCGAATTTCGCCATAGAACAAACACAATTCGCGATGACCACTTTCGTCCACCGCAGGCCCCCGCGCCAACATCAACGCCATGTCTGCCGTGATGGCCGAAGTAAACCACTTCTCGCCCGTCAATCGCAATTCGGTTCCCTCCCAATTCGCCTCGGTGCGGGAGAGCGAAACATCTGAACCACCTGTTTTTTCAGTCATCCATTGGCCCGAAGTCCAGAACATCTGAGGATCGCGCGAAGTGAGATTTTTAAAAGCCTGCTTCTGCCGAGGTGTGGTGCCCAAAAGCTCCATCACTTTGGCCGCGCCATCGGTCATGGCCAAGGGACAACTGAAAAAACTGCTGGAGGGATGAAACAAAAACAGCAAGCCCATTTGGTGCAATCTTGCAAATGCACCCCGACTTCGATCATAGGCTGTTGCCACAATGCCCTCGACGGCCGCGGCCCGCTTCAACTGATCCCAAGACCCGTGGGTGCGAATGACATCGCAACGTCGACCAAAAGAATCAAAGGGAATGTGTTCCGGGGGCGAATGCTCCACCTCTTCCGCCCAAGTCCACCAAGGTCCGAGCGAAAGATTCGCACAGTGCTCCATGTGCGCACCAGTTTTCAAAAATTCGTCAGCGGGCAAACGCATTTTCATCCATCGATGAAGCAACTCTTCAGCGCGCCACGGAGACGAGAGAGACAGCGGGGTTTGGAAAAACTCTGAAAAACTCATGCTTTTTGGAGGTTAGGCGTTTGACAGCCGAACGGCAAGAGAGGATTTAATCTTCAGGTTGATTCTGCAAAGTGGTTATCGACACACACAAGTTTCCACTCGCGTTCAACACGCAAGTGGCCCGGTGTTTTTGCTCGCATGCTTTTTTTGCCTGCACCTGGTCTGCGACTCCGACGTCGGAGTCAGTCGTTCGCCAAAATTCCAACATCCACCAAAAGATCCGAATCGAACTGCGCCTGTGGCGTGATGATGTCTTCCTTAAGCTCCTTAACGTTGAATTCCGATGGCAATTTCCGCAATCTCGCCAACACTAAAGCAGCCAGCTCGGGCCCGTCCCTCTTGAGATCCCCCCACGTCTGAAGATTTCCAATTTTAAGCTCCGTTGCAGCCAGATACGCCTTATAAACCAACTCGCTACAGTATATCTGGGAATCGCTCCATTGAAAAAGAATATCATAGGGCTTTTGAGCCAAGTTGTGCGCGGCCTGCTTCAGAACCTCGAGATTCTTCTGAGTCAAACTTTCCTTGGCAACACCTTCTGCTAAACGGCGAACGACATGCCCTCCGATTCCTTGTTTTAAAAAACTCGTTAAAGGTGTCGGAGTCTTCGCGCCAGATTGATAAACCACCCAGCCATTTTCTTCGCTACCAAAGATCAAACCCACATGGGTCCATTCACTCCCGGTGGCCTCCGCAATGGCCGGCGCCTGCTTCGATTGGCTCCGTTGAAAAATCACATCGCCATCTTGCAAATCATTGAAGGTGATCACGTTGAAGTTTCTGTCTGTCGCATCTGCCTGCGCCAGACGCCGAATCGGTTCAGGCGATTTACTAGTCGGCGCAGTAGATACAGGAGCGTTTTGACAACTCAGGAGACAGATCGAGGCCACGAGGAGTGCGAAAAAATTTGTTTTCATGAACTCAGTTTAGAGAGTTCCTTCGTCACCAACAAGTTGAGCGAACTGCACCAGTCCCAAACTCGCCCAAAAGCGAAGTCCAACCCGAGTGTGGAACTGAGCGAAACGACCAGCGATCTCCCATTTCCATGCGTTGGTCGTGGAGTTTCAAAATCGCCTAGACGTGATCACCAAAACGCCAAGCCAGCACCCCCCTTCCTGAAATTAGTTTTTTGGCACGAGCTTTGTAAATCTTCAGCTTGTATCGACTCCTCCTTCATTCAATCGATTTCAACGATGGAGGGGTGCTTCGATATTTGTCATTCGCGAAGATTTTTCAACGCTCGGGGGAATTTTGAAGATTTTTATATTGAAAGCCATGCTGAATTTTCAGATTGCAATGCAGATCGCAATGTTGATGTCGGGCCTCTGCACCCTCTCAGCCTGCGGCTTAGATTTGAATCGCGAAAAACCCGAGGATCGCCTCCAAGAGCCATTTTATCCTCCCCAAGACTTCGAAGGTTATTGGTATTTCAGAACGTTTGAAGCTCCCTTTGGGTTTAAGGATCAAGACGATTATTTTTCGGCTATTGAAATTGACGACCGATTTGTCCTTAAGACCATTCAAATAGACCATGACACAGACGGTGAAAAGATTGTGGAATTGGGATCTTATAAACTTGTCAGTGCGACTGAAGCGCATGAAACTAAGGATTCAGAAGATTACAAGTCGATCTTGACTTTGATCGATGAAAATCATTTGCGTGTGACCTATCAATATAAATCAAACGGAGTTCCCAAAGAATTCCACACAGATTATGTGAGAGGCGATCGCACAGCGGCCCTCGCGCGCCGACAAATCGCGCTCGCCGCCAATCAGTCCACACAGATTGCAAAATTGGAAATTCTACCACGGCTGGCGGGACGCAGCTACACCCTCGTGTCTCAGCGAAGTGTTTTTATCCGTGACGATGGTTCAATCCTATATGACATGTTAAAACCGGCTGAAAAAATTCCCGAAATTGCAGTGGTTGACTCCAATGAGATCCACTTCAGAATTTTAAATGTTAAGAGCTTTTTCGTTGATGAACTTGGCGGTGTAAAAATCAATGGCGACAAAATAGGTAAAGTCATTTTTCGAAAACTAAAAAGTGAAAATCCAATTCAAATTCAGTTTATGGCAAAAGATTTGGACCATCCCACTAATTTGCCCGGCCTAGATGGCCTGACTTCAACAGTGTTGAGCGGTGAAATCACCTTTTCCGAGACGGGCGTGAGCTTTTTTGAAAATCGAAAATCAGAAACTCTGAAAGACACCATTCAACAAACCACGATTTTTAAAATCGACGACAACTAACAAAAACTGGCGGACTTGTTTGCACCTGCAATTTTGCATTTGTGGATTTCAACGATACTCACTTTTCAAAATGGTGATAAAGTCGTTTTTAGTTCTGAATTGAAACTAGATGATTCTCGGAACCTTAACCGAATCGACCCGTGATGTAGCTTTCTGTGCGCTTATCGCGAGGATTCGTGAAAATTTCGGTGCTGTGATTGTATTCGATCAAATCGCCAAGATACATAAAGGCCGTGTAATCCGAGCAGCGCGACGCCTGGTGCATATTGTGAGTCACCATGACAATGGTCACGTCTTTCTTCAACTCAGTGACGAGCTCTTCGATGTGACCGGTTGAGATGGGATCGAGGGCCGAGGTGGGCTCATCCAATAGCAAAATTTCTGGCTCGGTCGCCAGTGCACGGGCAATGCACAATCGCTGCTGCTGGCCCCCCGAAAGAGAGGTCGCCAAATCCGTCAAACGGTCTTTCACTTCTTTCCACAAACCGGCGTGCCGAAGGGACCACTCGACCCGCTCTTGGATGAAACTCTTTTTACGGACTCCGCGCACTCGCAGTCCGTAAGCTACATTTTCAAATATCGATTTCGGAAAGGGATTCGGTTTTTGAAAAACCATGCCAATGCGCATCCGCACTTCCATCGGATCGATGTCATCCCCCAAAAGGTTTTTCCCCTCGGGAAACAGCAAAATTTCGCCGTCGTAACGATTTTTGCCGTAGAGGTCGTGCATGCGGTTGAAACAACGAAGCAGCGTCGTCTTGCCACAACCCGAAGGACCAATCAGCGCGGTGACTTTGTTTTCATAAATCGGCAACGAAACTGAATTGAGCACCTTGTTACCGGTGGCATAAAAGAAACTCAAATTGCGAACTTCCGCCCGCAACTCTTGCGAGGGACTGGGTCCGTTCGGACGAGCGGCCAAAGCCGACGAAGCCGTTGAATCTAAGGTTGAGGTCGTCATCATTTCACCACTTTAACTTTCGACGAAACCGATAGCGAATGTAAATGGCGATGCCATTCATCACTAAGGTCATCATGAGAAGAATCAAACCTGTCGCGGCCGCATTCACGTGAAATTCTTTTTCGGGTCGCGATACCCAGTTGAACATTTGAATGGGCAAGACCGTGAACGGCTCGGTCAGCCACTGAAAGTTGACAAATGGAAACGTCTCGTTCACCGGACTCGGCGGCAGAAAAGCGATAAAGGTCAATGCGCCAATGGTGATCAGAGGTGCTGTTTCACCAATCGCCCGCGAAAGGGAAATGATCACACCCGTTAAAATTCCACCTGAACTGTAGGGCAAAATGTGATGACGAACCATTTGCCACTTTGAAGACCCCAGAGCAAAAGAGGCTTCACGAATGGAGTTGGGTACGCTGCGAATGGCTTCGCGCGTGGTGACGATCACGATGGGCAATACCAAAAGCCCCAAAGTCAAACCAGCCGTCAAAATGCTTTGGCCCATTCCCAACCCGTAGACAAAAATTCCCAGCGCCATCAAACCGAAAGTGATGGAAGGAACGCCAGCCAAATTCACGATGTTCAACTCAATAAAAGTCGTGATCCAATTTTTTTTACTGTACTCTTCTAAATACAAACCGGCGGCAATGCCCAACGGAATTGCACACAAAGAGGTGACCGCCATCACACAAAGGCTCCCAACCCAGGCCGACAAAATTCCGGCCTTCATCGCCTTGCGAGACGGAAAGCTGGTGAAAAAATCCCAACTCACTCGCGGCCCGCCTGTGCGAACCAAATCCAAAATCAGAGCGAGCAATGTGATGAGCGAAAAAAGGAGGGCCAAGAGACCGACCACCATGAAAGCAAAATCAATCCATTTACGAACCCGAATGCTACTCAACACCAAATCCGTCAAAATCGATTCGCCCACTTTGGACTTCGTTGGATCATTCGTTTGCTCAGCGTCGGCCATCCATCCATCCATAACCTAGTTTTCGCTCTCTTGAAACCGCTTGCGCAAAAAGAGCCCGATGACATTGAAACTGAGGGTAATCACTAATAAGGTCAAGCCAGCGACGTAGATCGATTGATATCCGATAGATCCATGCGGCAAATCTCCCAGACTGACTTGCACGATGTAGGCCGTGATCGTCGCCGCCGGTTGTGTGGGATCCCAAGCCATCCGCGGCTGAAGCCCCGCAGCTACGGTGACCACCATTGTTTCCCCGAGAGCGCGCGATATGCCCAAAATATAAGCCGATGTCATGCCCGAAAACGAGGCCGGAATCACCACACGAAAGATTGTTTGGAATTTGGAGGCGCCCATTGCATAGGATCCCTCTCGCAAGTGATTCGGCACGGCTCGCATCGCATCTTCACTCAGTGAACTGATGTAGGGAACAATCATCACGCCCATCACCAATCCCGCGCTCAAGATATTAAAGCCACTCAATTCTGGTAAAAAAGTTTTCAACAGCGGAGTCACAAACAGCAGCGCGAAGTACCCATACACAACCGTCGGCACCGCCGCCAACAGCTCTAAAACGGGCTTTAAAATTTCGCGAGCCTTTTCGTTGGCATACTCACTCAAGTAGGAGGCTATGATCGTGCCCATCGGTATCGCCACCGAAATGGCGATCATCGTCGAAACCAATGTGCCTGACAAGAGCGGCAAAATTCCATATCGGGGATTTTCGAAGAGGGGCGACCATTCCGTTTCCGTCAAAAATTCGACGAGAGAAACGTGGCCAAAAAATGGAAGTGATTCACTCACCAATATAAAGATGATTCCGAAGATCACAAAAACCGAGGAAGCGGCCGCTAAAAATAGCGCCGCTTCGATGGCCGACTCTTTAAATTTTCGCCACTTGCGAATCGGATGATTCGCAGCGGTCAGTGCGGCCACTTTCACTGGCGCCTCACATTTTATTTTCTTTTTTCAACAGGTCCACGATGCTCAAACCCACTTCCGAGTGACCACCAAAAATGGTTCCCGTTTTGGTTTGACCGACGCGCTCTTGGCCCAGCTTGTACGCCTCAGCAGGCAACGCCACGTAATTCTCTTCCTTGGCTGTTTCGGCAACATTGGAGATATAGTAATCCACAAATTCCTTCACTTCTGGTCGCTTCATCGCCATCGTGGAAACATAGATAAAAACTGGACGTGACAGTGGATAGTAGGCCCCGGTTTCAATCGCCTTCGGATCTGGCAAAACGCCCTTGTCTTTCATCTGCGACTTTTCGCCACCGATGATCGCCAAAGCTTTCAATTTGTCTTTGTTCGCAGAGTAGTAAGCGAAAGGAATGTAGCCCATCGAATTTTCTTCAGTTGAAATTCCGTTGACCAAAACGTTGTCGTCTTCAGCAGGAGTGTAATCTTTGCGTGACGACTTGGCCGTGCCCACGATGGCTTCGGTGAAATAGTCGAAAGTTCCAGAATCAGATCCCGCACCAAACAGTTTGATTTCTTTCGCCGGCCATTTGGGATTGACGTCCTGCCAAGTTTTGATCGCCGAAGGTTTGCCATCGGCTCCGGGCGCCCAGATTTTTTTCAAATCTGCGATAGTGATCTCGCTTAAAAACTTATTCTTAGGATTCACGGCAACAACAATGGCGTCATAGGCGACCGGAATTTCGATGTAATCAATTTTCCCTTCTTTACAGGAATCCATTTCACTTTTTTCGCCAGTCTTGCCTTTGCTTTGAATAGGGCGAGAGGCGTTTTGAATGTCAGATTCACCTCGGCAGAACTTTTTAAAACCGCCGCCAGTGCCAGAGGTCGCAACGGTCAAAACCACAGCGCCTTTTTTAGTCTCTTGAAACTTTTCAGCCAAGGCCAGCGACAAAGGTTGAACTGTCGAAGATCCATCCAACTTGATGGTCTTGCGAACTTGGGCCATGGCTCCCGATGCTAAACCGACGATAGAAACCGCGATCAGCGAAACCATCCAAAAATTCAAATCCTGCTTAACACGTGCGCAACTCATTTTCAGACTCAAGTTCATACTTAACTCCTCCGGGTGTCTTAGTCTCATGGACTGCGCCGAAGCTAACAAAGGACCCGTCATAAGTATTGTCAGGATTTGATCAAGGGCGGGAGCTCTGGTGCGAGTGACCGGGAGCGATCAGGCAGAAATAGTGAGGGCCAAACTTGTTCGGGACTTCTCCCGAGCGAGTCTGGCCCCTCGACAAATTAAGTGTAGGCTCTAGTTGGAATTTGCCCAGCAAAATTTTTTTAATCGGCCAGTTTTTTAAACGCGATCTCAAGAATTCTTGAGGTCCAGAGTTGAGCCAACGACTTCGACGCAAAGACGTCAAGCGCGACGCTGAATTTGCAGGCGCTCAACTTGTGGGCCGCTAGATAAGATTTTCCAGGGGGTTGATGGGATTTGACGGAATTTAATTTCACAGATAGAGGCAGGTATATGAAGCTTCATCCGCTCTTTACACAAGGACAATGGCATCGGTTGGTCAAAGAGACCTTTGATTCTCCCTCTGGACTGAATCCTGCCGATGTTGGCTCAGTGATTTTAGCTCTCGCGGTGACAGGGCGACACACGGAGGCCGAGTCCCTGCTCAAAAAAGCGGAAGGGGCCCATTCGCAAATCTCCGAGGAAGAAAAAAGTGCCGCCTATTTTTATCTCGCGATCAGCTGGACGCGCCAATCAGAGTATAAAAGAGCCAAATCGTTGTTTTTGAAAAACTGGCGGCAGCGAAAAACCCTGTCTCCGGTGGGTCGGTTTTTTGCCTACCAAGGAGCTGCTTTTTATGCCTATTTTTTGGGGGATTACCAACGAGCTCTTAAGAATTCGCATCGCGCATTGCAGCTGGCCGTCGATGCTAGCTTCACTTATGGCCGTGCCATTGCCACCGATTTATGGGCGCATTCGCAAATCAAATCTGGTTTCATTCAAGAGGGCATGCACAAACTTGAAGAAGCCATGGATCTATTTTCGACTCTCGATAACACCTCGATTGGCAGCGCTTGCGAAGGAGCTCTATTTTTATACCGCGCCGAATATGGCTATGAAAAGGAGTCCACCCTCCTCAAGTTGCGCCAAAAAATCAGCGACGTTCAAATCGAAGACACTTACACTCAAGTTAATTTGACCTTAGAGTTGGTCCGCCAGCTGACCTTAAGGGCACAGTGGGCCGAAGCCGAGTCTGCGTTGACCGACGTTTCGCGGATATTATATCGCCACCGCAATCGTCGCCAAGAAATCATTTTTCATTTGCGCCGAGCTGAATTGGAGTACCAAAAAGGGCAATCATCTCAAGCCTGGAGCAGTCTGCGCGCAGCCGAGCTATGCATGCACACTGAAGCGGATCGAGATTTTCGTCGCAAATTTTTGGGGCTGTCGATGAAAGTTTTTCGCAGTCTCCAACAACCTGAACTGGCTGACAGCTGCCAAGCCGAACTTCTCGCGCTGGACCCAGAACAAAGTTCGAGAATTAACCAAAACATTCTCAGCCGCTATGGGATCGCGCCGTCCCGCCTATCGCGAACCGATGACATCATTGGTTCCTACCTTGACCAAGTTCAACGCGACCCTCTAGCCGCCTTTAATCACGTTGTACTCACCGAAGGTTTTTTTAGCTTACTTTACGAAATTCACGAATTTCGTCGTGGCAAAGCGATGATGATTTACATTTCTCAGTCGAAGCGCGTGCTGCTAGTTCAACCGAATTTGGGCATTCACCTGACTGCTCCCCTCACCGATCTGCATGCTCGCGTCCTCCTCACGCTGCTGCAGCGGGAGCATAGCAAAGAAGAACTGATCCAACTCGTCTGGGGTTATGACTACGAGACACTTCGTCACGACTCCTTGATTTACGCCGCCATCGGCGGTTTGAGAAAGGCCTTCGGCCTGTGTTCAGAATGGCTTCAAAACACAGAAAACGGATATGTGCTCCTCCCCGAAGCGCGAAAGTATGTTTCGGATTTGCAGGGCCTAAAAGAGGTCGCATTAAATGGCATGGCCTTCGCCGGCATGACCCGGCCTTTGAACGGAACGTTCAGCTCTAATTTGAATGGAACGTTCCGTTCGAATGGAAACGGCGCCGACGACTCGCCCATGCCGTCGCTCCTAGCCAAAACTCATTTGGGCCCAAATGAAACAGCTGCAAATTCATCGCAAGGAAAGAGTCCACCCGCGCCCGGTTGGAGCAAAGCTCTGCGAGATCTCAATGCTCGCCAGATTGCACTGTTTGGATATTTTGAAAAAGAGGCCTACATGAATGTGCACGAATATCAAAATATTTTCAAAGTGTCAGAAGTCACTGCATGCCGCGATCTTTCGGCGCTGTTCAAAAAAGGGTTGCTGCAAAGAATCGGTAAGGCCCGAGCCACTCGCTACTGTCTGCCAAAAACCATACCCGCAAAGTTTTTGTCGAAACCACAAGACTCTTGGGAAACTTAGGAAATGAATGCCTTTATTCCAGGATTCTGGTAGCTTGAAATCGCATTTTGTATTTACTTTTCGCATTTACTTTTCGCCTTTACTAAGGAGTCAGTCATGACAAAAGATATTTTAAAAAAAATGACACCTAAGTGTCTGACGGCTCTGACGTCATTAATGACTGCATTGGTGACTTTGGCGGGCGTCCTGACGCTGTTCTCGCCGAGTGCGGGATTGGCGCTATCTACGGATGGAGTTGTGAATCCTCAGGTTCGTTCTCGCGGCGGGTACGAAGTTCCGACGGAAAACGAAGAGCTCAAAGAGTACGCCAAATTTGATTTTGCGGACATCAAAGTGACTCAGAAGAATGGAAGGACGCGAGTGTCCTATACGCTTCCTGCTGAACTTTTGGGTCAACCTCAAAAGGTTCGGTTTGAAGGTTTTCAGGGCCTGCAGGGCGTCTTGGTCAGCGAGAATGGCGAGATGAAATGTGAAAATGTGGCCGAGCTCACCAACTGTGCCGTCAGCTATCGCAACCTCAAGCTGGATGCAGATGCGCGTGAAGAGCACCTTCGATCCATTTCAAGTTCGAGTGAGGAACTCAGCAAACGTTTGCTGTTGGCGATGAGTTTTGATCGCGATCCTCACGGGATTCTTTCTTTTGAAACAAGGGAAGTGGGAGAATTTGGAAAACATGGGCGAAATCTCCAGTCTCAGTGCGTTCGTTGACAATTATATTTTTTGTTTTCGAAATCAGATAGAACGGGAATCTCAGATTTTCATCGTTGACCCAGGAGATGAGGGGCCCGTCAGCGAATGGCTGGCGGGAGTGGCCTCTGAGTCTGATCTCTCGCCAAACGCCCCTTTGCACATTTTATTGACTCACAAACATCCTGATCACATTGGTGGGTTGGCTCAGCTGTGGGCCTGGCTAAAAGCTGATGATCGCTTTAAAAGCAGCCCGATTTCAATTTATTCAGGAGAACTCACCCGTAAATATGCCAAACAGGTCTGGCCGGAAATGGAGACGATTTGGTTTGGGCAGTGGCGTGAGGTTAGAGATGGCGAAAAAATCTGCGGTGATCTTTTCCAGGTGATCGTGACTCCCGGTCACACGTTGGATCACGTTTCTTATTATAGCCAAGATTTAAAAGCTCTCTTCTGCGGCGACGTTCTCTTTGGCCTCGGATGTGGGCGGTTGTTTGAAGGGACTCCCGAAATGATGATGGACACACTCCACAAAATTGCGGCACTGCCGCCCACAACCCAAGTGTTTTGCGCCCACGAATACACCGAAACCAACTTCCATTTTGCTAAAAAGATTTTGCCCGAAGCCGAGTTAGCGCAGGTCCGAACTGAACTCGATCGGCGGTGGCGCGAGAAGAACAAGACAATTCCCTCGCAATTGGATTTCGAAATCAAATTCAACCCGTTTTTACGCGAATCAAACTTGAAGGCCTGGACGGAATTGCGGCAAGCCCGCAATCACTTCTCGGCGGTACGCGAAAATCTTTGAGATGTCCCGCTTAACCAGGCCAATCCCACCGAGCCAACCCACCGCCCCGAGCGGCAAGCGGTAACGGACCGTATCCCGCATCAGCGTGCCTGACCCAAGATCTTCAAAGGTGTGAGATCGGAAGAGCACACGT
>CALCCV010000340.1 GCA_937900305.1 uncultured Pseudobdellovibrionaceae bacterium
TGATTGTCGGACTCAAATTTAACGGAGCTGACGCGAGTGGATCGCGTTTCGGTGATCTCGACATTCAATGCGACATTGTTGTTAGCTTCATCTGAAAGGCTGAATTCGACTTTGGTTCCCAGATAACCTTGATTGCGATAGAGCTCTTCAATTCGGCTTTTTGCCATTTCGGAGTCAAATTTTTCGACGGGATCTCCGGTGTCCACCCCGAGAAAGTTTCGAATATCTGAAGTCCCATAAAAATCATTTCCTGTGATATTGATGGAACCAATTTGTTGGCCCCGCTTCACATCTATGACAAGGTCTTTCCCATTTTCGCTGACTTCGATGCGCACATTTTCAGTCGTTGGCAGTTGGTGAAGTAGTCGGATGATAGTGTCTGTATCCCTCATATCAATCGATTTTTCAAACCACGATTGGCTGCGGAGAAGTTCGAGCTCTTCTTTTTGCAGGCCCTGAGGACTCAGTTTCCAATCGCCCGCGGCCCCGGAGCACCAGCTGGTGATAACGATTACCAGCAGTGTGCTAAAACTGGAAAAAAAACCTCGGTGCTTCCGGACGATCACTTAAAGTCCTTTTTGTACTCGAGATCTAGTCCCCATATATCCGATTGTTGAGCACCGCTTTCGATGTTTGAACCCTCGGGAGTTTCGGCACCTTCCCACGAACCCACAGCCGAAAGGTTGGGATTAATCACGTATTGAAGTTTGAATTCGTTGTTGCCTTTGTCTGACAGAGACCGTGAAAAAACAGCGTTCATTCTTTTATTCAAGCGGCGAGAAAAAGTTGCTTTAGGTACGCTGACGTTTTTAGCTGTATCGAACGAGGATGTGATTTGAACTTCGATGCCTAAGGTGTCTTTGAGTGGGCGATTGATGGGAGCTTTGTTCAAGATGAATGCGCCCAATTCAGAATACGTTTGTTGCTCTTGTTCGCGAGAAGACACAGATTCGTCCAATTTCGAGCCCGTGATCCCGAGAGCCAACAGAGAAAAGATTTCGCTTTCGGCCAAGGGAGGAATGCTCGTCAATTTCAAATTGTAGTTTTTGGCAGGTCCCTGAATCAGCAGGTTGACATCATAATCGCCAATCCGCGCTTGAGAGCTGATATAAACTTCAGGATTGAGGTCGTCTGGGGACGAAAAAGTCATTTGCCCCGTAATCACTTCAAACTGTTTGTCCCGAAAGGTGAGTTTTGAAGATTTGTTCAATTCAATCTGTCCCACTAATCCTGGTTTATTGACAGGCCCCTTGACAATCAGTCGACCAGAGACCGAGCCATCGATCAAGGAGTTCTTCACCTGAATTGGTTTTGGCAAAATCAATTCGATTTCTAAATTTAACTGCGAGGTCGACGTCTCTTTGGCGAATCTGGGAAGCAAAGAACTCTGTCTTACGCCGATGATTGCCGTGTTGGTGTCATTGAATTCCTTGCTGACCAATCCTGAGTTGATCGTATAAGTTCCACTCATCAAGTACGGAAACCAACGGCCGGTCATATTCAGGTCAATTTTACCTTGGGTTTGAACACGTTCGGGCACATTGAGGTTGGCCCCATCGACCGTAAAGTGAATATTGATGGGAATGTTTTTAAGACCCTCAAATAAGATGGAGCCCTCTCCGTTCACAGTTCCGCCAGCCAATGTCGCTTTTAGATTTGTTAAATTGACTCTGGTCTGTGAAAACGTTGCATCGCCACTGGCTTTTTCAATGGGATGAGGAAATCCGGTGATTTTCACATAGGCTTCACGCAGATTTCCGGTTCCTAACACGTTGGGTTTTAACCAGTAACCAGTGATTTGGGCATTGATGGTGGCTGCTCCCGACAAATCATCCAAGGCAGGAATTAAAACTTGAAAAAATCGGACCTCGCCTCGGCCCGACACTTTCAAATCTAAGTTTTTGAGGCTGAAGTTCGGGGCGTCCACCTTGATTTCATTGCCCACGCCGCGAAAATCAAAATCTCTCAGAGAGATTTGTCCGTCCTTGAAAGCAGCGTACCCCGGTTTTAGATTTCGCAAAAATAAATCTCCGCGCCTTAGAAAAATATTCCGCACTTCGATTTGTCCTGACAAGCGCTCCCAATCGCCATCTGTCGACGAAAGATTCAATGTGCCACTAACTAAAGAGTCATACTCCATTTGTACTGGACTTGAGCCAAGAAGTGGGAACAACCGGGCAAAGTCCCAGGCATTGGCGTCGAATTTCAATTGAATGGGTGTTGTTTTACTATTCAGCGGGAATTGAAATTGGCCCTTGAAGGCCTTGCCAAAGAGCTCCGTTGAACCACTCATTTGCGACTGGCTGACCTCGATGTCATAGTCTGAATCCGGTAAGGTGTCTTCGCCCAGAAACATCTCCGTGACTTTCCCTTTGGTGCTGAGGACGGGATCTAAAAGTGGCCCTCTCAACTTGGCCTTCGCTGCGATTGCACCCAGCAACCGACTGTTGAATTGGTTGATAAACTCGGACTCTTCAATGCGGATACCTTCACTGACAAAATCCATGACGTATTGCTTGTTCGAGGTGACTCCACCTGTGGCCGTGATGGTCGATTTATTTTTACGAAGAACTCCGCGTTCGAGGTTTAAATTCCCATCGGTGCCCTTAATGATGACCTCTAGGCTATCGAATGAGTCTGTATGGATTTTGCCTTTGCGAAATTGGCTTTGAATGTTGTAGTTCATCTTCCAAAAATCCAAAGGACCTGAAAATTTGGCTTTGGCAAAACCGAGACCAGTGATCTCTAAGGGCACTTGCAAGCGAGGTGCGATGGCATAAAAGATATCTTCAAGTTCGAGTTGGGGAGAATCAATTTCCCCATCGAGGGTGTCGGTTTTGAGATCCACAGTGAGGCGACCG
>CALCCV010000341.1 GCA_937900305.1 uncultured Pseudobdellovibrionaceae bacterium
AACTCTCCAACTTCGATGGAATGAAATCTGCGAACTGTTTCCGGGGTTCGGGAGGCCTTAGGGTGCCCACCCCAGAACTTCGTCGCCCCCGTTGATCGTCAACCCTTGCGGGCACTCGGCATCGACGACGAGCATTTCCTGTCCGCTGCTGGATAGGGCGCATCGGCGGACGACGCGCACCGTCTCCGGAGAGCGGCTCGGACTGAGATAACCAAGCCTCACCGGGGAAGCGCAGGCCGCCGAATTCGTAGAAGTCGCCTTGCGATAGACGAACTTGCCCTGGGCTTGAAGGTTTGCGCACCGAAGCAGTTCCACGTCGGCTTTGGCCGTAGGAGTCGCATACGTTAAAAATGGTCCGTTCAACGTGCGCGACTCGAAACGATTCGTGCAAACGTAGGACTGGAAGTTGTGAGGCAGACATATTTCACGCTGGCCGCCAAACAGTCCCGGTTGCTGCTTGACCTGCTCATCGGTCGCATAAGTGAACCACCCCTTATCGTCGTCGAGCGCTGCGGTCGTCGCCACGCGCACCACATTGAAGCTCGGCACGCTCCGTTGATAGGGAAGATGAGCCTTATATCTGCCCGTGGCATACTGGACGGCTCGGAATTTTTCGGCCAGAAGCGTCGTTTGGCCCGTCACGATCGTCGGCTCGAAGTCCGGAGAGAACTCCGAGATGTAAGTGTCGTATGTATGAGCGAATTGGTTCCGCACCAATTCGGGCAAACGATTGAGATCGCCGCTGTCGAGCAGCGTCTTCAAGCCGTCCGCAGCCCGGGAATTCTTCAGGATCGCATCCACCCAAAATAGTGATGCTTTTAGCAACGATTTCATATTCTTGGTTTTTGCCTGGGCTTTCGACTACCTTTCCGGTGATGGCGACAGAGACACCGGTTGACAACTGGCTCATGAGTTGATTGTATGTGTTTCGGGTAAAGATTTTAAAATGAAAGGTGATAAAGAAATAAGACTGACGGATACGGTTTATGATCGAATAGCCAATATTACTCAATATGCACTAACTAAAGGTAGAAGGGTGGTTGTTCAGCGTATGCCTGATAAACAGATCCCTTTTCTACAAAAAGCAATTGAACGGTATTCCTCTCAAGGTAGCTTTGCTGTATTGGGTGGAGATGATCAATTTGATAACGTTAAGGTACTTAACCTTTGTTACAAGATGCATGTACCGATTGTTTCGATACATCGAACAGATGATAAAAGTAAGTTATGTTCTAGTGATATCAGAGTAAAGAATGGGTATCAAAAAACCATTGATATTTATCATCTGGAGGTCAGTCATTTATCACCAGGTTTTTGGAAGCAAAAAATAAACTCTGTAAAAGATGCGCAGTCGTTTGTTAAAAAATTACAATATTTGGGATGTTATGGGCCGCAATTATTAAAATTTGATCCAACGCTCGAAACACTAGAGCATGAAGAAGAGTCCGAACGTATTAGACCTCTTTCGAAACTCGCTGCGGAGGATGAAGTGCGAGGAGAAGCGGCGCGTAGAACCGCAGTGTACAAGCAAGTACATGAGGATTCGAGCACCGATTCGACGAAGCAATTCGCCTCCGCAGTAGATTTTCGAAAGAGGTCTATTGATCGTACCAATCTGCTGCGTAGCATGAGGGTTGTGGTTTCCCCCATTAAAAATACAGGGCGAATCATTGTAAATTTAGCAGGAAAAACCCC
>CALCCV010000342.1 GCA_937900305.1 uncultured Pseudobdellovibrionaceae bacterium
GATCTGGACAAATGGGATTACGACATGGCTTCACAGCCCGTCTTGACGAATCTGAAAGATTCAAAGGGCGGTCCCATTCCAGTGGTTATGCAAGCCACGAAGATGGGTTTTGTCTTCATCATGAAGCGAGAGACCGGACAGCCCATTTATCCCGACGAGAACGGACAGATCAATGAAATGACCTATGACAGTCTTTTACGTCCTGCGCCGACAGAAAACTTAGTGCCTCAAGATGCCGAGCACATTTTGAATAAGGCAGACATCGTTTCCGAGAACTGTGAAGGCAGAGTTTGCACCACAGGGTTTTCGACCAAGAGAGCTTCAACTCACTCGGCCGTTCAACCTTATCCGCCCGAAAGTTTTCGACTCCACGAAACTCCGCCGGCTGGTCAGCTCGAAGGTTTTGCAGCAGGATTTATGCCCGCTTGTAAAAAGATGACTGAGGATTATGATTACCAGGGAATGTTCACTCCTCCATCAGAGCGGGGCGGAATCAACTTTCCTGGTGCTGTGGGTGGTATTGACTGGGGCGGAATCACGATCGATCCCGTGAACCAAATGATGTATGTAAATCAAATTCGAATTGCTACCATCGCCAAGATGATTCCACGAGATAAATACATTGAGGAAAAAAACAAAGGTGGCGCTGACGCACACAAAGAGTACAAAGAAGCCTATTTCGATATGGAACCAACACCTTACGGATTGCATCGAATGCCGTACATGGATCCCACCACCAAGTTGCCCTGTTCTGATCCTCCTTACGGAATTTTAAAAGCCGTAGACCTGCGCACGGGAAAAACGGTTTGGCGGCAAATTTTCGGAACATTTTCTGAAATGGTCAAAGCCATCAATGAACAAAAAGCCAAGGCGGAAGCAAACGGCAAGGCTGTGTCGCAGTCAGGCACCATGGCAGACTCCCCCGCTGTTCGGGAAAGAGGCAATTTGATGGCGAAACTCATGAAGGCGAAAGTCATTCCTGCGGACTTTATCGCAAAATTAAAACCTCTGGTGGCAAAACTGGGTGGTCCTAAAAAGATGGCCACAATGACATTTGGCGAGATTTTAAAGGCTGTTATTCCGAACTTGTCTCCGGCGCCACAGGGCAAAGACTTAATGTCCTTAATCAAAAAGGTAATACCTCCGGCAGATATTGAAAAAATCATGGCGATGGATTTTCACGCCTTCCTTTCACTCACCCCTGCAGGTGCATTGCAGATGAATCCGGAGGATCTGAAGGCCATCGGCTTTGGGGTTTTCAACTCCATTCATAGTCTGGCGGCGGGAGTGCCAAACTTTGGGGGATCGCTGGCTACAAAAAATGGCTTGCTCTTCATAGGTGCCGCTGCAGATTCAAAGT
The DNA here is from genome assembly GCA_937900305.1 of uncultured Pseudobdellovibrionaceae bacterium. Lineage (GTDB taxonomy): Bacteria > Bdellovibrionota > Bdellovibrionia > Bdellovibrionales > Bdellovibrionaceae > CALCCV01. Next base: position 1,361 of record CALCCV010000342.1, read on the forward strand.
TGCGGATTTATGACATTCGTCCTTTCGACAAAGTGAAAGGAGATATCGTTGATGATAGACGCCAAATTCACCAAATCGCTCTCGACGATCTGACCATCGACGGCAAAAAATTCACCGGAGCTGGTTCGGGTGCAGCCACACCGATGACTTACAAAACGAAGGCTGGACGTCAGTTTGTTTTGATTGCGGCTGGCGGAAATAAATTCATTCCGGGCAAAGCGGGTGATGCGATCATCGCTTTTGCTTTGCCACAGCAGTAAAAATTTAAAAATCGTTAGACAGCATTATCGTTAGATAGCAGTGAAGACAAAAAAACCCGGCAAGGCGGCCGGGTTTTTGTTTTTTCAGTCGAAGCGATTCAACTGAAAATCTCTGCCGCCTCTTTGTAAACACCGACCCCCAGCTGGGTTTGTACGTCGAGGACTTTCAGGTTCTCGGTGAGTTGTTCAAGCGAGCTGGCGCCAAGGATCACTGACGAGACTCGTGGGTTCTGGGCGCACCAGGCAAGGGCCAGCAGGGTCGGCGTGGTGCCGTGCGATTTGGCTAAATCTACAAACTTGCGCACCTGTTGCTTTCGTTTTTCATCGTGAATGTCACTTTGTAACCAGGATAGATTTTTGTTGTCCCCGCGTGAGCCCTTGGGAACTCCATCGAGATATTTTCCCGTCAAAATGCCCGAGGCCAGAGGACTCCAGATGGTGAGACCCAATCCCAATTTGTCATAGAGTGGAGCAAACTCTTGCTCGACCTTTTGTCGATGCATCAAATTGTATTGGGGTTGTTCGACGATGGGTTTGTGCAAGCGATTGCGATCGCAGATTTGCCATGCCTCTTCAATTTCGCGAGCGCTCCATTCAGACGTACCCCAGTAAAGCGCTTGGCCCCTTTCAATGATGTTGTGAAGGGCCCAGCAGGTCTCTTCGAGTGGCGTATGGGGGTCGGCTCGATGGCAATAGACAATGTCGACATAGTCCATTTGCAGGCGCTTGAGCGACCCCTCCATGGCTTGCAAAAGATATTTGCGATTGAGAGTGTTGCGTTCATTCGGCCCATCAGCCATTCCCCAGAAGAATTTGGTCGAAACCATGTACTTGATTCGTGGCCAGTTCAATTTTTTGAATGCGTCCCCCATGAGCTCTTCAGATTTCCCGTTAGCGTAGGCTTCGGCGTTGTCAAAAAAGTTGATTCCCCGCTCAAAAGCGTAAGATAAAGTTTTTTGCACATCTTTTTGATCAAGCTGATTGGCAAAGGTCACCCACGAACCAAATGAAAATTGGCTGACTTTGATGCCCGCTTTGCCGACGCGACGATATTCCATAAAACCTCCAAGTTGAATCGCTGTGGTGAATCACTCTAGTCGACAAACTCAGAGCCGAAACTGGCAATTGCAGTGCAGCAACTTGAGTTCTTCTCGATCTGTTCCTGACGGCTGAATCCATTTGTGAAATAACTTTGGAAGGATCAAGTACAAAAAATAGATCAATCTGATAGATGCGTTGATTGAAACACTGATTGAAACACTGATCGACAAAAGGAGCGCCAATGAAACCCTTGCGAGTTGGCATTGTGGGAGTGGGAGCCATCGGCGGTCATTTGGCCGGCGTGCTTTTATCTGGTCAGACGGATGTCACTCTCTGCTTAAGGCACCGGCATGTTGAAACTTTTCAAACTCAGGGTTTGCAAGTTCAATACACCTCTCAGGCCGACGAGGTGGTTGCGCAAAAATTTGCGCCGACCCAGTTCCACCTTCACACCCTTGATTCTCTGCCAGACGTCGACCTGCTGATTCTCACCATCAAGACCCAACACTGGCCCGCACTTTTAAAGCAATGGATTGCGGCCGCGACTCATTTGCCACCGGTGATATTGTGTTTGCAAAATGGCGTTGGTTTTCACGAACAGGTCGCCAATGATTTACAGCTTCATTTTCCGAAAAATTTGCCCGAGGTGTTGGGTGGGATGGTTCCCTTCAACGTTGTCTTCGAAGCTGGAATTTACCGACAGAGTTCGCTGGGCCCGTACTACTTTTCGAAAAATGAGTCTGTGCAAGTGGATCGTTTAAAACAACACCTGAAGAAAGCTAAATTTTCCTTTGTTGAGCAAGAAAACTTTTTAGGCTTTCAATGGACAAAATTGCTTCTCAATTTAAATAATTCCATCAATGCCCTGTCTGGCGATTCGCTGAACGATCAAATTGCCAATTCCAACTTTCGCCGAGTGTTTGCCCAGGCCATGCAAGAGGGACTTCGGGTCGCCCACAAAAAAAACATCCAGCTTGAAAAAATTCAAGGTCTTTCGCCGCAGACGATGCTGCATTTGTTACGGCTGCCGCGGTTCTTATTTTTGCCCCTTTTAAAGTTTGTTTTTCGAATTGAAAAAAACTCCCGCACGTCGATGGCGCAAGATTTTTTAGCTCGTCGACCCACGGAAATTGAAACTCTCAACGGGTTCGTGGTGACCGAGGGGGAAAGCTTGCAGATACCAACTCCCATCAACAGGTTTCTCGTCGAAGAGGTCCGAAAGGTTGAAGCCGCCGCCTTTTCTGACGAAGTGTTGATGAGCGCGCGCCAAGCCCTCACGCAGCGGGGAAGTGAACTGTGAGAAAAATATTTACCGTCCTCGGCTCCAGGATTTTGTTTGTTTTAGGGGTGTTTCTTTTTACTGCCTGCGCGACTCCATTGGGCCCAGTCCCGCTTGGTTTGTGGACGATGCTAAAAAAGGTCTCAAGGGCGACTTCATTGCCGGGGGAGAGAGTGCGTGGGGAGCGATTCTTGCGGACCAGAAGCAGATTCTCTTTTTTGCCGGAGAAGCGGATCACCGAGACATCTACGCAGGGTTAAAGGCATCGGGATTTTCGGATTTAGATGTTCTGGGTTTTTACGTGGCTCGGCAAATTCCGCAATGGGTTCGAGAGCGTGAAAATCGCGAAGGACTTCTCGAAAGAAAAACACCCGCTTTTCTCGCCAGCAACTGCCAAGTTTTTGCCGTGAAGCCGTGTCCCACCTTGGCGGAGGTCCAAGTTTGGTATCGGGAAAAGAATGGCCAGGAATTGAGCTCAGAGGTTCCTACCTACGCCATGGCTCCCATTCACGATGGTCAGATGTACACTCAAAAAATTTCATCCGTGGTTGGAGACATTCGAGACCGATTCACTCTGGGTGTCATCGAACGCCTACTCCAGCAATTCAGGCGAGTGGGGGTGATTTATGGGGCCGGCCATTTTGTAACACTCAGAAAAAGTTTCGATTCAGAACTCGGTCCGCCTGTTTTGAAGTTTTTGCCGGAACTTCAGCAGGTGCAGTGACAATTCTGCGGCCGGTCGGCGCCGCGACGTGGGTGATGGTGAGTCTTGTGGGCTCCGTTTGGCCTATGTTAGGATCGCGGAATGACGAAGGCCTTAAAAAGTTATTTTGAGTTGTATGCCGAATCTCATTCGAATCCTCAGAACAAGTTGCTGCACCTGATTTGTGTGCCGCCCATCCTTTATTCCATTGTCGCCCTCGTTGCGTCGGTCCCGATGCCGGCCTCCCTTCAGATTTCCCCCTTTGTGAATCTGGCTTCGGTGCTCGCTGCGCTAGTGCTGGGGTTCTATCTTCGACACTCGGTGAAGTACTTTGCGATCATGTTTGTGGCGATCCTCGCCAGTTTTGCGCTGTGGTGGGCGATGAAATCTGCTTTTCCGGAATCTCATGTGTACATCAACCTCGCCATTTTTATTGTCGCTTGGATTGGCCAATTCATTGGGCACAAATTGGAAGGCAAACGTCCGTCTTTTTTTCATGACCTCTTTTTTTTGCTGATCGGTCCTCTCTGGGTCATTCGGTGGTGTGAAGAGAAGCTCACGAACCCGTCGAAGACTTCGAAAGTCTGACCACCAAGGGTTTGTAACCGTCTTTTGGGTCCGATTCGAGGTAAAACGATGTTACCTTACATCAGCGACAAATTAATTTAACTGTTTCGGCAACTTATATCGCAACTCTCGCCTTTACCTTTCTCACGAAGTTTGGCAAGTTTAGATTATGAGAACGAAAGCGAAAAATTCTACAAAAGTTGTTACTAATGATCTTGGAAAATTCTTGCAGCGAGCTCGCGAGCAAAAAGGCTTAACTCAAGCCGAAGTTGCTCAACGGTTCAGCTTTACCAGTCCTCAGCCCGTGAGTGATTGGGAACGCAATAAAGGTTCTGGTGTTCCAGCTCATGTTTTCCGGGAGCTGGTTGGTATGTTGGGAGTTCCCTTCGACAAGGCTTATGGTCTGTTGGTGGAGTTCCACATACAAAAACTCGAAGCCAAATTGCACAAAAAGTTTTATGAGTCTGGAAAAAAAGCTAGCAAAAAACGCTAATTGCTAGAGCTCTCTATCGGAGCTTTGGCCAAAACTCTTCGTAATAAGGCTCGAGGTGCTTAGCCACCTCGATCGCCAGAGCATCATTCCCGTGCGCGGCTACAATTTGAAGTCCCATGGGCAATCCTCCAGAACTCAGCTTTGTCGGAAGTTGCGTGACTGGCATTTCTAAAGCGATCCAAATTCCAGCGAAAATGTAGTCAAACGGAGTCCATAGGGCTTGAAAGTGCCGAGGCGCTGTTTTGGGATGAGTTGGCAGGAGAATCACGCCATTTTTTCCCAAGAGAGAATTCAATTTTGCTTTCAACTGGCGAACTTCGGCGAATCCTGCCGAAGTTCCGTTCCGGGCTTGCTCCTGCTTTTGAAAAACAACAAACGATTCTGCAAATGCCGTAGCTAAGGATGGCAGTGTGTAGGAATTTTTGCCAAAGGGAAGTCGAACCAAGTCTCTCAGCAATTTTTTTTGCCGACCGCGCAGATCTTCTGATTCCGAGGTCTGCATCAGAAATTCGGTGAAGGTGCTTTGCTTTTTCACTCGGATGGCATCAACCCAATTGCCAACGGCATTTTTAAAAAGGCGGGGTTCAAGGTCTTGCACTTGCGCACCCATTCCCTGCAGCCACCGGCCGGCCGCATGAACTTCGCCAATCAATTCGGCAGAAGCTCTCGATGCCAAGTGCATTTGCGGATCTGATAACAAAAATACCTGAAGATGATTCACATCTAATGGAGCAGCGAGCGGCCGGTACCGAGTCGCACACTGGGGATCCTGACCATCTGGACCCGAAATCACATTCATCACCAAGTCTAAATCTCGCACGCGTTTGGTTATGGGGCCCACCACTGTTTTTGGTCGGGCATCGGGTTCTTGTTCGGCGAGTTCAC
>CALCCV010000343.1 GCA_937900305.1 uncultured Pseudobdellovibrionaceae bacterium
GGATCATATTGTGAGATTTCATTTTCGCGAAGATTAAAGACGATTTCTTTGATCTCATCGGTGATGGTTGAAAACTGTATGAGGGTGTTTTGGATTTTTGGTTGGTAAACTGCTAACTCTTGAAGTTTTTTTTGTGCTTGGGTGAGGGTTGAGACGACAGAATCATCGCCGCTATAAAGCTTTTCCTCTAAAAATTCGTGAATTGCTAGAATTTTTGACAGATTTCTGAGAGTTTTGATTTCGGACTCAAGCGTTTGTTCTTCGTTCTGAAGGGGAGAGAAGGATTTAATTTCGTCCAGTTGAAAGGTCAGAAACTCTAGGCGTTGGTCTCTTTGGCTATTCTCGGAGAGGAGTGTTTTTATCTTTTCTGTAGTTTCTTTCCAGGTTTTGAAGAGTTCGAAGTAAGAGGCCCGAATTTCACTGAGGCCGCAATATTGATCAAGAATTTCGAGCTGATAGCTGGCCGAAGCGAGATTTCGATTTTCAAATTGGCCTGTCATCTCAATAAGGGGGGCGTGGCCGTTGACTTCAAGAAGGGGACCGACGACTTCTTTTAAAGTTTGAAGGGTAACTCCAGAGTCGTTTAGGAAGACTTTCGATTTTCCGTCGCTCGTGATGGCCCGTCGTACAGTGAGAGTATTTTCACTTTCGATGCCTAAGTTGAAGAGGTAATCGCGGATATCGTTTCGATCGGAGAGATCAAACTCGCCTTCCACGGTTGCTAGTTTTGCGCCCGTACGAACAGTTTCTTGAGAGGCTTTGGCTCCCATCAAGAAGTTGAGACTTTTGAGAAGAATGGATTTACCGGCACCTGTTTCGCCTGAGATGACGTTGAGGCCTTTTTCGAAATCAATTCGAATGTTTTGGATAATGGCAAAGTTGGAAACCTTGAGGGACGCTAACATAATGCCTCCTAGTCGCGCTCGCCAAACTTGAGCTTGGTTCGCAGCAGTCGAAAGAAATCATAGTCGGACGGTTGGAGAAATTGGTGGGCTCGTTCACTTTTTGAGATTTTTAGAATGTCATTTTCTTTGAGTTCCAGAAGAGACTCCCCGTCGATGATGAGCTTGGCTTGTTGTCGGCGATCCTCATTCAGTCGTAAGAGAATCGATTCTTCCTGAGGAAGTATAATAGGTCGGGTGGTTAAGCTGTGAGGTGCGACGAAACTGAGAATAAATGCGGGGGTTTCTGGATGAAGGATTGGTCCCCCCGCTGCCAAGTTGTAGGCGGTCGAACCTGTGGGCGTTGCAATGATAAATCCGTCGGCTTTAGTGCGGGAAATAATATTTTCGGAGAGGCTGATACTTGTTTCGATGAGTTGAGAGTGGGATCCCCGTTCGACGACTATATCATTGAGGGCTACAAATTCGGCGACGATTTTTTGTTTGCGGATCACCTGAAGTTTTAACATCGCGCGATTTTGGATTTTGAGTTTCTTTGCGAAATGATCGGCGATCGCTTGGGGGGCGGTTTCAGGGCTGAATGCTGTGAGGAATCCCAAAGACCCCATGTTAATCCCGAGGATGGGAATTTTGTGTCCCTCCAGAAATCGTGCGGCTCGAAGGTAGGTGCCGTCCCCTCCAATCGCAATTAGTAAGGATAGGGATGGTCTGTGAGTGTCGTTGAGTAAGGATGTCTTGTTTCCGCCGGCGACGTCTTCCGAAAGGAATGCCTTGATTTTCTGCTGGCCCAGCCATTTGGAAAAAAGAAGAGTGAGGTCGCGGGCGGCGCCCGTGTTGGTTCTGTAGATAATTCCGACGGTAGATTTGGTTGGGACGTTTAGATTTGGAAATTTGATTTTCTTAGGATCATACGTGCGAGGGCTTTGCCAACCAGAGACGGCGGTTGGTGGGGTGCCCTTTTTACGTTGATCCAGAGACAGGTTCTTACTGAGAGCTGAAAGGTTCGCGGATTTTTTTGCCAAATCATCATCTCTTTTCGGTTAAATCAGGCCGTCTTTTCTGAGCAGCGCATTTTCGTCGGGTTCTCGGCCACGAAAATTTTTATAGAGAACCATTGGATGCAGGGAGTCTCCTTTTTCAAGGATCCATGTTTTGTAGAGCCCTGCCACTTTTGGATCAAAGATGCCCTTTTCTTGGAAGTATTCAAAGGCATCAGCATCGAGCACTTCGGCCCATTTGTAGGAGTAATATCCTGCGGAGTATCCACCTGCAAAGATGTGGGCGAATGAGCAGGATATATTTGAATCCTGTGGCACCGGGAGAATTCGTGAGCCGGAAAGTGCCTGGTTCTCAAAGGCAGCTAGGCTTTTAATTTGGGTTGGATTCGTGCTGTGCCACTTCATATCGAGGAGGCCGAACTGGACTTGCCGGAGCGAATACCATCCAGCCATAAACTTCTCAGCATCGAGCACTTTTTTGATGAGAGTTGGTGGAATTATTTCGCCAGATTGATAGTGCTTCGCAAAGATTTCTAATCCCTCAGGAACTTCGACCCAGTTTTCCATGAGTTGCGAGGGCAGTTCGACGAAATCCCAGAGGACGTTGGTTCCAGAAATACTGCGGAATTTGCAGTTGGCCATCAGACCGTGCAAAGCATGCCCGAATTCGTGGAAGAAGGTTTTGACTTCGTCGTAAGTGAGTAAGGACGGGGTTTCTTTGCTTGGCGGAGTGAAGTTGCAAACGATGCTGATGTGAGGTCTGCGAATCAGGCCACGGGAAAGCCCTTGGTCTCGATAGGGTGCCATCCAGGCTCCAGGCTTCTTTGTTTCTCTCGGAAAAAGGTCGAGATAAAGAAGGCCAACGAATGAGTGAGCGTGACTGGTTTGTTTGATCTCGTAGGCTTTTGCCTCAGGATGATAGGTGGGAATGTCGTTGCGTAGTGAAAACTCGATGCCAAAGAGCTTTTTGGCAATGGTAAAGGCACCTTCGATAACTTGGTTAAGAGGGAAATAAGGTCTGAGGTCTTCAGATGAAAAGGCGAACCGGTCTTGTTTGAGCTTTTCGATGTAAAAGGCCACGTCCCAAGGTGCGATCTCTGCGATGCCATCAATGGATTTTGCGAATTGCTTAAGATCGGCAAGCTCGCGCTGAGCGGCAGCCATTGATGGGGTCAGAAGTTTATTCATGAAGGTTTCAACGCGGCTGGATTTTTCGGCCATCCGCTGTTCCAGGACGTAGTCGGCGTGCGTATCGTACCCTAGCAGTTTCGCTCGGTCGTGGCGAAGATTGATGATTTTTAAAGTGATCTCCTGATTATCAAACTTGTCACCAAAGCATCTCGAAGCAAAGGCTCGCCACATTTTTTCGCGTAGGGGGCGCGATTGGGCGTACGTCATAAAGGGAATGTAGCTGGGAGCTTGAAGATTGAAAATCCACGAGTTGGATTTTCCCTTAGCTATCGCCAAAGATTTGGCTTGCTCTAAGGTGGAGGGAGGAAGGCCGGCGATGTCTTGGGAGGATGTGACTTCCATTTCAAAATGATTGGTAGCTGCTAAGACATTGTCAGAAAACTTGGGCCCGAGCATTGCGAGTTCTTGGTCGATTTGGCGAAGTTTTATTTTGTCTGTCTCTAGCAGGTCCGCGCCATTGCGTTTAAAGCTCAGATAAGTTTTTTCAGTAAGGCGTCGCATTTCTTCGTCGGGTAGGGTCTGAAGATGGTCGTAGACGCTGCGAACGCGTTTGAAGAGATCCATGTCGAGGGAGACGTCAGAGTAAAATTTGGAGAGCGCCGGGTAAAAAGACTCCCCAATTTTGGAGTATTCTGGCGTTCCATCTGTGAGCTTGAGGTTGCCAAAAATTGTGGCGACCTTCTCGAGTTCTTCAGAAGAAGACTCCAAGGCAAGGATGGTGTTTTCAAAATCCGCTGGTTCACGCTGAGCCTTGATATCATTGATTTTTTGATGAGCTAGCTGGATGGCAACTTCGAGCGCGGGAAGATAATATTCTGGTTTTATTTTTTCGAAGGCGTAAGCGCCATCAAAATGTGTAGATTCGTTGAGCAGGTGAGATTTGGCTTCGTCAGAGAGATTGGCTGTCATTGATGCTCCTCATTCCTGATAATTTATTTCATCAGAAGTGAGGAGATTCAATGAGATTCTAAGATCTAGCGAAGAGGACTGGGAGAACCGCCATTGTATCTGTTGTTTACGCACAAACCCAGACGTGAGCCGCCGGATGTTGGCACGCACATGTATCCGGCTCCGCAAGATGCAGCCTGATCGACGGCACAAGAGATGGCGAAGGAGTTGTAGCAAGACCCTGAGCTCTGCGGGTAGGAGATGTTAGAGACTTGGGGAATTGAAGGGTTTGGTCGAGCGTAGTTGGCTTGGTAGGGAGGGATATTCCAGTAAACGATGTCGGCGTTCAAATAGGTGGTGTCGACGCATCCTAAGCCGTGGGCCTGAGAATAGACAGGGCGGTGACCCGCTGGGCAAAAGCAATCTTGAAACTGATTGGGGTTGTATCCTTGTTGAGTGTACTGGTTTTGGTAGTAAGCGGCATAGGCATAGTAGCCGCAGTAATTTTGGCCTTGGTACTGGTATTGGTATTGGGGAAACGATTGGTAGTTCGGGTAGGCATAGAAACCGGGATTGTTGTTATACACTTGGTTGTTACAGCCACCCCATGAATTTTGATTGCCATAAAGGCAAGAGGGGTCTTGGTAGATGGTATCAAGTCGGCCACGATCGTCATCATTTTGGTTTCTGTTGCAAGCGACCGTCGACAGTACGAGCAGCAGTAACGCAATAAAACTTTTCATTCCATTCTCCCCGAAAAATTTGAGTGGCAAATCTATGAGCGCAATAAGATCTATGGATACCTGCATCAAGTGCTTGGATTTGGCAACGGTCTGGAAATTTTTTCTGAAAATGAGGACCTTTGATTTTTCATGAAAAGCCCACGAATGGGCGGATTATGACGCTGGGAAATTGAGTGGACATCCTCATTTCTTCGCGGTCTTTTTTCGCATGGCTAAAAAAATATTCGCAGCAAATTGGAAGATGTTTAAAACTCCGTTAGAGGCGGAGGCCTTTTTTAAAGACTGGCGTTTCAAAGCCCAGGGTGTGTTGAACGAGGTTTTCTTTTTTGTCCCAGCATTGGTGGCGGAATCGACCGCGAGGGCCCTGAAAGAGTCTGGTTTTTTTTGGGGATTGCAAAATTTTTTTCCGAAGGAAGAGGGTGCCTTCACGGGTGAGAACTCGGTGTCGGTGGCTACGAGTATGGGTGCCTCTTTGAGTTTAGTGGGCCATAGTGAGCGGCGAAGCTTATTTGGCGAAAAGGATTCGTTTTTGAATGATAAGTTGAAATTTGCTTTGGCACAAGGACATCGGGTTGTGTTTTGCGTGGGTGAAACCTTGGCCGAGCGAGATGCTGGCCGAACTGAGAGTGTGGTAACTGGGCAGTTGGCGTTGGGGTTGGCGGGACTTTCGCCAGAGCAGCGTAACCGGGTGGTGGTCGCTTATGAACCAGTGTGGGCCATTGGCACTGGGCGTTCGGCGACAAGTGAGATGGTTCTGGAAACGCACCTCCAGATTCGCAAGTGGTTAGATCGGGAAGGTTTCCCTTCGCCGATTTTGTACGGGGGTAGTGTAAAGCCAGAAAACGCGCGAGAGCTCTTGGGAGTTTCGAACGTCGATGGATTTTTGGTTGGAGGAGCGTCGCTTCAGACGGATTCGTTTCTTGGAATCTGCCAGCCAGCCGCTCTTAAATCATAATTATATAGAATGTTGCCTCAGGCCGGGGCGGATTTTAGTGAGATCTGGTCAGAGAGTTTAGATGCGGAAAGTTAATTGACACCTCTATTTTGCTTGGCGGTGAATCTTCGCGGGAATCGATGGCGGTCCATGAATTCTGATTGGCTTGCGAGTTTTCCAGGTTAGAATGAGGGAGGTTCGTTATTCAAAATCTCTTGATCTATGTGGGGGCCGAGGGATTTAAGGAGTTCGGCATATGCAGGACGAGGGCGCCCACATTCATTTCCGTCGTTGTCACGTTTGCGGCCACATGATGGATCGCGAAGAGGGTCTGGTTGACAAGTGCAGTGCTTGCGGCAAGGCGCTCGCACCTCTTTTTTATTTCGATGAAATGCGGGCTCTGGGTTTGGAGTCCACATTGAATGTCGAGCAGATCACCACATCGTTGCCGCGCCAAGAATATCCTCCTGTCTTTGGATTGACCGTTTATTGGTAGATTCCGATTTAAAATCATGCTGTCATTAGATCCTCGACGGGAGAGGGGCGGAGCATGGATCGTTTGATTGTTCGGCTGGAAGACATTGAGAGAGCGCAGAAATGCCTCGAGGGTGTTATTCAAAAAACGGAAATGAGTTGTTCTTTATCTGCGTCCAAGAAATTGGACACGGACGTCTTTTTTAAATTTGAAAATTTGCAACGCACGGGAAGTTTTAAAATTCGTGGGGCTTACAACAAGATTTTTAATCTGACGGAGGTGGAAAAGCGCCGAGGTGTTGTGGCGAGTTCCGCTGGAAATCATGCGCAAGGAGTGGCATTCAGTGCCTCTCAAGCGAAGGTCAAATCGACAATTGTGATGCCGGTCAATGCTCCATTGGCGAAGGTGAACGCGACAAAATCCTATGGTGGAAATGTTATTTTGCACGGGAGATCGGAAGAGCA
>CALCCV010000344.1 GCA_937900305.1 uncultured Pseudobdellovibrionaceae bacterium
AATCATCCGACCTTACATTACTACCAGACAGATATTCCACGCGCATAACCCGTGGCGAAGGGTTGGTATTTGCTCCAAAGTCCCGGCTGGGGGCTCACTTTGGTAATTTCACTCCCAGAGAAAGTTGGTGATACTCGAATTTTGGGCATAGCTCCGCCCTCCAGAATTTTTTTGCCGAAATTCTGACCTAAACTTTTTTTTAAATTTTCGCGATTACATTTTCGACTCAATTGATGCGGCTTATCCGCGCGCTTGGGATGTGACTGTGTTTTTTGAGGGGCAGGCGTTCAAGTTTCTTTTTGCCATCAGGGAGAATGACCATCCGCCTTATTGCGAACTTGTCCCCATCCTTTGCCAGAAACCAGTTCTGTAGGTTTGACCCAGCAGGGTATTTTTTGTCAGAGACGCCCATAAATCCTCCATCAGACTTATCGGCCCATAACCCAAATACCCGCAGAACAAATGGTAACCAGTTACCAAAAATAGACTTTTGGTTACCAGATTTTGCGATTCATAGTTTTTGTTATTTTCTTAATGATTCCATCTAGTTAAGATGGTTGCGGGGGCAGGATTTGAACCTACGACCTTCGGGTTATGAGCCCGACGAGCTACCAGACTGCTCCACCCCGCGACGTGAGTAACGACTAAGGATTCAAGCTAGGCTTCTCCCAATCGATAGTCAATCTTTCTTTGACGAGATAAAGACGCACTGGCTTCCGTTCTCTCATTATAGTGAACTATAGTGAACCAATGCTTTAATTTCACATTTTGTTTTCACACTTCGACGCATCCACTTTTAGGGGCCGATGCATAGGAATCTGCGCTCCAATTTGCATAATATATATTGTGTCGGACGACAGGAAGGCATCTGTGTTTTTCTGATTTGTTCGATTTTTTTGCATCAGGATCCGTGGGCTCGAATATTTTTGCTGAAGATTGCCTAAGATTTTGATCGTATTGCCAGAGACAAATTCAGACTCTATGCTGGGCAGAATTTCTCTATGCAGGATTTTTCCAAGAGGAGAGTTGAGATGATTTCAAAAGTGAACTGTTTGAAAATGATGTTGATGGGAGCGCTGCTGGGAATGAGCGCGGGATGCGCGTCGACCACCGAGGAGGGTGCAATTGGTGTCGATCGCAAACAGCTTATGCTGGTTTCGTCAGAGCAGATGCAGCAGGTTTCGGCAGATGCGTATGAAAAGATGAAGACCGAGGCGAAAGGCAAAGGTCAACTCGATCGCAATGCTGCTCAGGTGCAGAGAGTGCAGGCGGTGGCGAATCGTCTGATTCCGCAAACGGGAGTTTTTCGAAAAGACGCTCCGGGGTGGAAGTGGGAAGTTCATGTAATGACCAGTGAAGAAGTGAATGCTTTCTGCATGCCGGGTGGAAAAATCATGTTTTACACCGGCATCATTGAAAAAATGAAACTCACGGATGGAGAAATAGCGGCCATCATGGGCCACGAAATGGCGCATGCTTTGCGAGAGCATGGCCGTGAGCAGATGTCGCGTGAAATGTTGAAGCAATACGGGGTTGGCATGCTCGTGAACTTCGGAGTTCTAAATGAGAACTATGCGCAGATGGTGGACACCGTCTCTGCACTGACCATTTCACTCCCCCACGGCCGCAATCAAGAAAGCGAGGCGGATGAGATGGGCTTGGAACTGATGGCCCGTGCCGGTTATCCACCGCAGGATTCGGTGACATTGTGGCAGAAAATGAGCCAGCAAGGGGGCGGGACCTTAGAAATCTTGAGCACCCACCCGTCTGATGAAAAACGGATCGCCCGACTGCAGGAGCTGATTCCGAAAGTGCAGCCCCTGTATCACAAGATGTAATCAGGTCGGGTTATTTTTATTTCAGGTCAGTTATTCAGAACGGCTATTCAGATCGAGTTAAACCGTACGCACTTCGAGAATTTCGGGCAAAAGCTCTTTCATACGCACTTCGACTCCGTCTTTGAGAGTCGCCGTTGAACTAGGACAACCAGAGCAGCTGCCCTGGAGGCGAACAAAAACGATCCCATCGGCATATTTGGCGAAAACGATATCGCCGCCGTCCATTGCTACGATGGGACGAATATCGCGGGAGAGAATCGTTTTGATTTTGCCGACGAGCTCTGCATCCTTTTCATCAAACTCTTCAGAACCACCGCGCGGTGTGAGCGGTAAAGAGTCCATCAGTACGGGTTCACCTGAATCGATATGCTCTTGGATAAGGCCCTTGAGTGGCTCTGCGAGCACATCCCAATCCACCCACTCCTGTTTGGTGACCGAAATAAAATCAGAGCCCAGGTAGATTTTGCTGGTCCACGGAAAGCCGAAAATTTTTGCAGCTAAGGGTGAAATTTCGGCCTCGGAAGGCGAGTTCATCTCGTGACCTGCCGCCATCGGGAGTTGAAAGTTAAATTGAAATTTGAGAGTGGCTGGATTGGGAGTGTTTTCGATGGTTATCATCCGCGCAATTTACCTGAGTCTTTCGTCTCTGCCAAGCGTGTTATGGTTGGCGAATGCTTGCCCCATGTAGAGAATTCGCATTAGATTTCTGCACTTCGATGATTTGCAACGAGATCACCGAAAAGGATCTTGAAACGATCCTTGAAACGATCGCTGAACACGACCACCAAACGCTTGCGCACAAAGGAGAGATGAGATGACACCTCGAGTAAGGGAGATTTTGAGCTGGTATGGAGCTGACAACCCAGGAGTTTTGAGCAACATGGCTCGCGTGCTAAATCACGGCCGCCTCAAAGGCACTGGCAAGCTGGTCATTCTGCCCGTCGATCAAGGTTTTGAGCACGGCCCTGCCCGATCCTTTGCACTCAATCCCGATGGCTATGATCCCGCTTATCACATTGAACTCGCGATCGAGAGCGGGTGCAATGCCTACGCCGCACCCCTGGGGCCTATTGAAGCCGTCGCTCGGGATTACGCGGGGGAAATTCCTTTGATTTTGAAGATCAACAATTCAGACACCTTGTGGGGAAGTAAATCACCAATCAGTGCCCTCACGTCTTCGATCGACGATGCCTTGCGACTGGGCTGTCAGGGCATCGGCTTCACCATTTATCCCGGCAGCAGCGACCGTAAAACCATGTACGAGGAGATCGCCCACGCGTCGGCTCAGGCGAAGGCTGCAGGTTTGGTGGTTGTGATCTGGTCCTACGCTCGCGGTGAACAAATTTCCAAAGACGGCGAAACAGCGATCGACGTTATCGCGTATTCAGCGCACATTGCTGCGCAGTTGGGAGCGCACTTCATCAAAGTCAAACCGCCAACGTCACACATCGAACAAGATGCCGCACGCAAGGTTTATGAAGCCCAAAATATCAAAGTCGCCACACTCGCTGATCGAACTCGCCACGTTGTGCAGTCTTGCTTCAATGGCAAACGCGTTGTGATTTTTTCGGGTGGTGAAGCGAAAGGAACCGATCAATTGATCGCCGAAGTGCAACAGCTGGCGCAAGGCGGAGCCTTCGGGAGCATCATGGGTCGCAACGCTTTTCAACGTCCGAAAAAAGAAGCGATCGAACTTTTGCACCGAGTGATGGACACATTTAGTGGCGTGCCCCGCTAACCACCAGTTGCCAAGGACCCGCGAATGTCGCGGTGGACCTCGCCATCGCCTCGAAATCGCCTCGAAATCGAATCGAAATCTCACGAAAGGCTGCTCTCCATGGAAAAACCCACAGATCCCGCCAACGAAAATCCTCTGCGCGCCGAAAAACGAAAAAAATTGCACGCGCTGAAGGAAAAGGGATTGAATGTTTTTCCTCACAACTTTGAGCGCACGGCTTCCACCGATGCCATCCACCGCGACTTTTCATCACTGGTGAGTGGTGAAAAAAAACCAGAGCAGATCTATCGCTTGGGTGGGCGTCTCATGACTTTGCGAGCAATGGGGAAGGCCAGTTTTTTCAATTTGCAAGACGGCTCGGGCAGCTTGCAAGTGTACCTTCGCAATGAAGAACTGACCCCCGATGACCTCTTCGCATTTGAGCATGTGGACCTGGGAGACATCGTTGGGATCGAGGGATTTCCGTTTCGCTCGCAAAAGGGCGAGTTGAGTCTGCACGCGAAGTCGTTCAAGATTTTGACTAAGACGATTGAGCCCTTGCCAGAAAAATATCATGGCGTTCAAGATATTGAAATCAAGTATCGCCACCGGCACCTCGATCTGATCTCAGATCCCGATTCGCGCAACGTGTTTGTCACGCGATCGAAAATTATGAAAGAGATTCGCAATTTTTTTGATAGCCGCGGTTTTATGGAGGTCGAGACCCCCGTGTTGCAACCGATTTACGGCGGCGCCTCGGCTCATCCCTTCACATCGCACCATCGGGCTCTGGATATGAAACTATTTCTGCGAATTTCACCCGAACTTTATTTGAAACGACTGATCGTAGGTGGTTTTGAAAAAGTTTATGATTTGAATAAAAATTTTCGGAACGAAGGTATTGATCGGACTCACAATCCAGAATTCACGATGCTGGAATACTATGAAGCTTACACGGACTACGAATACCAGATGAAGCAGTTTGAGGACGTGATTTGCCACTTGGCCAATACAATCAAGGGCTCTCTGAAATTCGACTATCAGGGCAAGGAGATTGACTTCACTCCGCCGTGGCGCCGGTTGCGCGTGATCGATGGTGTTCGCGAATACGCAGGCATTGATCCCGACAAGATGAAAGACGAAGAGCTTTTTAAATTCTGCCAAGAGAAGGGCGCTGGTTTTGCCAGCCAGCCCTCGCGCGGAGAAATGGTCATGGAGTTGTTTGAACTTTTTGCCGAGCAGCACCTCTGGCATCCCACCATTGTGATGGATCACCCGGTCGAGATTTCACCACTGACAAAAGGTCATCGTCGAGACAAAGGTTATGTCGAACGCTTCGAGCCTTTCGCCGCTGGCATGGAGTTGGGCAATAGCTACACTGAGCTCAACGATCCCGAAGAACAGCGCGAGCGTTTGAAAGAGCAAGAGGCCAAACGAGGTAGCGATGAAGAGGCTCACCCGATGGACGAAGACTTTATTTTGGCCATCGAATCTGGCATGCCCCCCACTGGCGGCGTGGGCATCGGTATTGAGCGGATCGTGATGTTGCTCACCAACCGACCCAGCATTCGCGATATCATTTTGTTTCCGACTATGAAATTTCGCGATTAAATTTGAGTTTTTGAATTCAGAGATTTGAAATTTTGGATTTAAATTCAAACATGAGGTGACCATGAACTTTCGGATCAAGATGGGATTGGTTCTTTTCGGACTGAGTGTAGCGCTCAGTCCGCTCGGCTGCACACCTAAGCCCACCAAAACTCGCGAAACTCGGCGAAATCCGATCGTCAAATCTGCTTCGGCCAAAGAAGACAAGGCCAAATGGCTTGATAAAGTTCAAAAAGACGAATGCGCGCTGCTAGACGCTCGCACTCTCTATGAATTTCAGTTGAAACGTGTTCCTGGCTCCGTGCACATGCGATGGCAGGACTTTGCTGATCAAGGAGCTAAGTTCAAAGGCACTTTGTCAAAGGACCTCGAAGGTATGGCCAATCGCCTCGCGCTGATCGGTGTTCACCCCGATCGCTGCGCCGTCATCTTCACTGATCAAAATTCAACGGGCGAAGATGGGCGAATTGCTTGGACCTTAGCTTATCTGGGTGTGCGACAGATTCAAATTTTGAATCGGGAAGAGTACCCAGAGCTTTTCATCGGCCCCCTCGATAAAGGTGTTAAAAATTCGCCTTACTGGAAACCAGCGACTCGGGAAGAGCTCCGCACAACGCCCGCGCAATTCTTAGCCATTGCCCCTTCGACGACACGAGCCTTGGACGTTCGAACGGCGCAGGAACGCAGGGTGGCTCCACTGTCGCCCAACATGTCTTCGCACGCGATCAATATACCCGCGGCTGATTTTTACAATGGTCAGAAATTTAAAAATGAAATGATCTGGGAGTTAGAAAAAGAAGGCGTTCGCAAAGATCAAAAGTTAGTTGTGATAAGTCGCGATGGTGTGGCGGGCGCGGGAGATGCGGATCGTGTCGCGCCAGATCTCCGACCTCGCCGCCAAGCTGTCCGAGCCGGAGAACATCGCCACGGATTCCGTCGTCAATGTCAGCCAGGCGATCCGCCGCGAGGTCGCCGCGGTCGGTGACGGCATCGAGCGCGCCATTGCCCGTGCCGGCGAACTCGAGGCGCTGGTCGCCAACGAAGTCCAGCTGGGCCTGATCCCCGAGTCGTCGGCCAACACCATGGGCGAGCGTTTCCGCGCGCTGGCCGTGACCGGCGAGGGGACCGCCGGGGCCGGGGACGGGATGCCCCCGGGGTCGGGCGGCGCGCCGTCGGGGCGGAACAGGCTCGGCTGGGGCGGATCGCCGATCACGGTGCCGAACGCGGCCTGCTGCACGTCGGCCCGGGTGATGCGGCCGTCGGGGCCGGTGCCCTGCAGCCCGGCCAGATCCAGCCCCTGCGCCGCCGTGTAGCCGTAGACGTTGAAGCCGTCGGCCAGGTTGCCCTGCGGCATGTACTTCTTCATGAAGGCCACCCATTCCTGGTAGCCCTTGTCGTTGGCCCACTGCGGGTCGGTCGGGTCCTTGATGTA
>CALCCV010000345.1 GCA_937900305.1 uncultured Pseudobdellovibrionaceae bacterium
TTTTAGAAGCAACTTCTTTAACCATTTGCGCGCCCATGTTTTCGAATTTGTTTTCCAATTCGATTTCTTTTGCGACAGTCACGCCATCTTTAGTGATCAGCGGTGATCCAAAAGATTTTTCGATAACTACGTTGCGACCTTTTGGTCCCAAAGTGACTTTCACGGCGTTAGCCAACGTGTTCACACCCTTCAAGATGTGCGCGCGGGCTTCTTCAGAAAAACGAAGTTCTTTACTCATTGAATGCTCCTTAAAATTCGACTAATTTCAAAAATTTTAATAAATTAAAAAATCAAACGTAAAGCTATTAAGCTAGTATAAATGCTTAGTTAAAAATACCGAGGATGTCTTCTTCACGCATCATTAGAAGCTCTTCGCCTTCCAATTTCAGTTCAGTCCCTGCATATTTGCTGAACAGAACTTTATCGCCGGCGCGAACTTCCAAAGGAAGAATTTTGCCGTCCTCAGTGACGCGACCTTTGCCAGTTGCAATGATTTCACCCTTTTGAGGTTTTTCTTTAGCAGTGTCTGGAATAAAAAGACCGCCTGCTGTTTTCTCTTCTTCAGCCATGCGGCGAACAAGAATTCTGTCGTGGAGAGGACGCACTCCAACCTCTGTCCTAGTAGCCATCGTAGACCTCCTATAGGTTTGGCATTCTTTGGTGGCTGTATGCCCAGTTTCGAGCATCCAACACACGTATTTATGAGTTACACGTTAATAGTTACACGCATTAGTTATTAATTAATTTCATCGGATATAGAAATTTTAATGTCGAGGGTAATATGAACCGCCCCAAATATCTGTCAAGGTGCATGTGCGAGATTTCCCGAGGTCTCCGTAATGACACATGGAGCAAGAGCGTGGGTAGGGCCACCTGCGTTTAGGGGGAACCTGAGCTGACGCCAGATAAGGGAGATTTTGTTGAAAGACGGAAAATTAGCGAATTTCGCCAGCGCTAGCGGTTTCGCCACGCTTAAGCGATTCGAGGTAGGCTCGCACCAATTCCACGGCCTGCTCTTGACTGAGCGATGCCACGAACTCTTGGACCACAGCGGGGCGATCTTGAAATTTAGAGAGGTAACCCACCATATAGTCCACAATCGTAAGGTCTTTTAAAATTTCAATCGTCGTCTCTTGCGTCCGCAACTGATTTTCAAGCACACTGACCTGATTGAGATCTTTGCTCTGGGCTTCAATCGGTTTCTTTTTTAAGTTGGGGTCGGAGTTGTTGTTTTCAAGTCCCCTGTCCATTTCGGATCGCAGCGAGTTGTAGCGAGCGAGTGCATCGTGAAGCTTCTGCTCTTTCCACTCTCTAAAACCGAGAACCTTGGTTTTGCTGATATCGAGAGTTTTTTCGAAGCCAGGCGCCTTGAGCGTCGCACTAGTGATCGTCTTCGCCGTCACGCCCGCAGAGGGCCGCTGTCCCGCTTTTTCAGAATCTGACTGAGCCACCAGCGCCACCTTTGACCACTTGGCCTGGAGCCAAGCCTTGTTCACCAAAGTTTGCCCGCTCATAGCCTTGCCTCCACGGGAAGGACTCGCCGAGTTTCTAGGTTTGGCGTTCGCAGTCACCAACAGACCTACAAGCGCCAAAAATATCACTAAAGATAAGAATCGGGAAATCACCATCACCGATTTAACTCTTCAAGGGTCATGCCTGTTCAAGAGTCCACTCAGTGTCTATTTTATTTCATCTGAGGCAGAATCTATAAAAACCTCGAGCCGGAAATTGTGAATTCTTAAGCAATTTTGGTCACTTAGTAAGAGTTTCAAGATTGATCAAAAGCTATGCAGGACGGTCGACAAGTGCCTTGAATTCAGGGGAGTATTCCAACTTCTTGTGTAAACTCTCAACAGCGCCACCCTGGAGCTGGCGCACGTAAAATCGGGGAGAGTGATCGACACCTGAGTTGTGAATTTCGAAATCTTCCGCTGTAGCAAACCCCGAGCGGCTATAAATCTGATCGTCGCCCCAACCAAATACGCAATTGAAGTCTTTTTTTCGGAGCTCTGCCTGACCCGCCTCTAGAAGCCGGTGACCGATACCTAGTTCTCGATATTCAGGATCGACGATCCAGGGATTGAGTGCCGCTGCTTTCGTCGGGGCTTGATCTGGTCCCTGACTCATCGGACTGAACGCAATGTAACCCACGATCTTTTTGTCGACGAGAGCCACCAACGAAACTGGCAAATGCCCGTGTCGACGCAACTCTTCAACCAGGTGCATTTCTTTTGAGGTTGGATAAACATTCAAAAGAAACGCCGACACTTCTTCCTGATCACTTGGCATCTCATTTCGAATTTCTAAGTCTGAGGATTGCATCGCAAACTCCTTTTATTATTAGTTTTATTAGTTTTGTTTGTTTAAATTAGTTTTGATTTTTTAAAATAATGAATAATTGATCGAATCAATTTTGCATTGGATTCGTTTGCATTGGATTCGAAAACTGGGGAGCCGGCGAACTCGCCCGGGACCTGAAACTCAGGTGAAGTTGGCGAAGGGCACGAATCCATCGACTTTTCCAACCCCAAATCAATCGACCGTGATGCAAAATGATTTGGTCAAAACCTGCATAATAACCACCGTCGTCGTCCCAACGACGAAGTTGGCGAAGTATGTGGTCTCGCATTTTTTGCGATTTTCGACTGAGATGATGATAGTGCCGCTGTTGAAATGTTCTTTTTCGCGGCCTCAGTAAAGATGGGGTACTTTTGTTGAAATTTTGTATTTCGTCATTGTGACTGTTGCCCGTATCGACCCTTTTCTCCACAAAAAACCTCCTTGTGGTTCAAAGAGGTTTGAGGAGCATAGGTCATGCCAAGGAGCTAGAGAGTTGCGGGAGCGCCAGGCTTGGGTGGTGCGTTGCCAGATCCTGTTTTGGCAGGATTGGTTTGGTCCAAAATTCCAGAGCCATCGTTCGCGGCGCTTGCACACAACGGGCATTGTCCGTTCACACTCCCAGGCGTTACCAATGATCCACCGGCGACATTTCTATCATTCAGCGCATCCACCCCAGCGACTGAGGGGTTCGGTAGATGATAAGGCTCTCCTCTTGCCGCCGTCAGCGAGACAGCCGACCAAGCCAGATTTGACATGAAAATTCCTGAGACCAATAGACCAACTTTAATGCACTTCATCTTTCATCCCTTCAGAGAAATTCGAAAGTTATAAATAAATTTCAGAGGTCGCTGGCGCGATGATGTCTAGCAAGTGATTAAAGGTGTTGGCCACCTGCATGGCCACGGTGGGGCCATCTTTACTTTCCACTTTGCCGATTTCGCCATTGGGTTTGTAGGTGACCGCGATGGTGCCGAGCCCAGGCCGCGAAACCACCGAAGGTTTACCGGTCCGGCTATCGTAATCGATCTTCACGATTTTTTTGGCTTGGTCTTTGATCGTAGCGATACGGCCCTGGCCATCATAGGTGAGCGAAACTTTTTGACCGTCTGAGTTTTCGGCGGCTTCGAGATTGCCTTTTCCGTTGTACATGAATGAGCTGGTTTTTTTCGCGGTCACTTTTCCTTTGGTATCCATTAAGCTAATTGTGACTTTGCTAACTTTTTTGTAAATGGGGTGATATTCGTAAGAAAAGATGGCTCGCGGCGTTTTTTTTGTTTTCACGAGGCCGTTTTCGAAATAGCCGAAAGTGGTTTTGTCAGCATTTTTACGAATGACGATCGGACGACCGAAGATTTCGTGATAGCTGATGTCAGTGATGTCGTTATTGACTTCACTCAAGACGCGTTGGAGATAGTACTCTCCGTCGGCCCGCTGCTTGTGCCAAAATTCGTAGCGGGCAGAGTGGGTGACTTTTTTATTGCAAGTCTTTTTAACGGTCGACCAGTAGTGATTTTGTGGATCATTCTTTGAAAACTCATATCGGTAGTCTTCGATGCACTGATCTCGATCTTTGAAGCTGGTCACCCAATCGTTGTTTTTATCGTATTTGATTTCAATGAAAGTTTTGTCGGGCCATTGTGCGATCGTTAAGTTATGGAGATCATCGTACTGATAAGTAAAGGTGTTTTTCCAGGCATTCGTAACCTGTTTGAGGTCATCGTTATTTTCGTAATATTTGTAATCCACGCTGAGTCCATTCGGACCGGTGATCTTTTCAACTTTTTTGCTGGCGTTGAATTTAAAAGTCAGTTTGCGGGCGCTGTTGTCAGAAACTTCTTTGATTAGGCCCATTTTGTCATAATCAATTTTGATAAAATTCGAATTTTTATCATACAAGTGCGTCAGTTGACCGGCGGTGTTGAACCGTTGGGAGCTGCCATCGACTAGGTTGCGGGTGTAATAGCCTTTAGCAAACACTATATTCTCAACCTCTTTGCCATTAGCAAAAAACTTAGTGCCTTCTTTAATGGAAATACCAATTCCGTGTTGACGGGCATAAGACGCACGTTTGTCGTCGTCTTCGAGTAGATCTTTAGCGAGAGTTTTATAAAATTGGTCTGTCAGACCAATTTTCTTTTGCGCTTTGACTTTGGTGATAATCGCACTGATCGTGGCATCGATATCCTTACGGTTAACTTCACGGGGTGAGTAAACAAGCTCAAGACCACCGCCACATTCGCGAACTTTCATATTGCCCTCGGCTGTCACTTCAAGGCTGGTTTCATAATCACTACACCACCCGAAGCCGAAAAATCCTGAGAACAGGGAGCGACTGTTATTAGTTCGAACGATCTTTAGGTCAAAACCGACGCCTGGTACTTCCATGTCAGTCCATGTACTGGCGTAATTTGCGTTACGCATATCCACAACCGCGAGAGCCGGTCGAAATGCAAAAGTGAGTGTAAGAGAAATAAGTGCGATACTCCAAATTTTGGATTTCGTGAACATGGGCTTACCACCTCTTCCTTAAGGTGAAGGAAAATCATTTTCCCCAACTACAACCGAGTTCGATAAACCGCGACGAAATGTCGTCTGCGAAAAATCTGATGGGTCGGTTACACTTTGATTGTAACAATTTTTTTAATCATTATTCCACCAAGAATCTGCATCACTAGCATTACCCCGATCAGCACTAGACCTAGGGTGGTCGTGAACATTGGCTTTACAAAAACTGGATCGATGAAATAAAAGACAACACCCAAGACGAAAGGCATGCAGGTGATAATCATTCCCTGCATCAAACCTTGCGCCGTCAGCGCTTCGATTTTTTTCTCAACCTTCTGTCGTTCTCGAATTGTAAATACGATGGTTTCAAAAGTTTCGGCGAGGTTACCGCCCGTTTCTTTCAGGATATTGATCGCCGTCACGAACATTTGAACGTCAGGTTTGGGAATGCGTTCGCCAAGATCGACCAATGCCGCTTCTAAACTCTGACCGAACTGCACTTGATCCATCACTGTTTGAAATTCTCGAGCGATCGGATTGGGCATGATTTCAACGACACGAACCATAGCTTGTACAGGATTTGTTCCCGCTTTGATCCCGTTGGCCATGATGGTGAGAGCATCCACCATTTGCTCAACAAATTGTTTGCAACGATTGTCATACATATTTTTCATGAGCAAGTAGGGCAGGTACCAGCCGGCAACCGTCACTGCACTCCCAAAAATCAAACCCATCACGACATTCGGCCACAGCAAGACGAGGAAAAGAAATCCTAAACCAAAGCTCATGCAGATCATCAGCAGAGTCAGTCTCTTTTCTTCCATCGAGGTGCCCATCAAACGCATGTAGCGCATGATTTCGTCCCGCTTAGCAAAAGTTTTTTTCCTTAGAAATTGAAGAATACGGTCAGACCAAATGTTGAATACCAAACCGATGCTGATCCCGAACAAAGGAATCATCACCCATTCATTCATAAGAAATGCCATGTCTCATCCCTCCTGGCTGACTGTGTCAGCCGATCTTTTTGACCGTCGACGTATTGGGACTCGTCGATGGCCCGCTCGCCGCCGGCGCAGATGATCCCGTCGGTGCCCCAACTTGCGGTGCCCCTGGCTTCGGTGCAGCCGCCATAACAGCACCTGGCTTCGTTGGTTCTGGTTTGGCGTCGTTCGAAAAAATCTCGCGCGGAACATTCACGCCCTTCGCATTGAGTTTTTCGATAAAGGTCGGAATTGTACCTCGCCACAAAAACTGACCAGTGATGCGACGATTCTTGTCGAATCCGGTTTCTTTAAAATAAAAAATTTCGTTCAAGTTGACGACGTCCCCTTGCAAACCACTGACTTCGGTAATGCCCATGATTTTACGAGTTCCATCTGACAGTCGAGAAATCTGAACTATCAAATGAACCGCTTTAGAAACTTGTTCGCGAATCGCGCGAACGGGCAAGTCCATCCCCGCCATCATACACAGAGTTTCGATACGTGCTACGCACTCGCGAGCCGAGTTGGCGTGGGTCGTAGTCATCGATCCATCGTGGCCCGTGTTCATCGCTTGAAGCATGTCGAGGGCCGCGCCGTCACGACACTCACCCACGATGATTCGGTCGGGTCGCATCCTGAGCGAGTTTTTAATGAGATCCCGAATGGTGACGGCGTTAGATCCTTCCATTGAGGGCGGGCGGGTCTCCAGACGGACCACGTGTTCTTGTTGCAATTGAAGCTCGGCCGCGTCCTCGACTGTGATGATTCGCTCATTGGCTGGGATAAACGTCGAAAGCATATTCAACAGCGTCGTTTTTCCCGATCCAGTGCCGCCGCTCACAACCACGTTCAGACCGTTTTCCACACAGATTCGGAGAAACTCGATCATGTGTTTGGTCATCGAACCCCACTCCACATAGCGATTGGGATCAATGCCACCTTTTTTAAACTTTCGAATGGTGAGTGCTGGTCCATCAATCGAAAGAGGTTCAATCACCGCATTCACACGACTTCCATCTTTCAATCGCGCATCGACATACGGAGAAGCATTGTTGATTTGACGTCCAAGTGGAGAGACAATGCGTTCGATGATACGCCGAAGGTGATCATTGGATGTAAAGGTCACCGCACTCAATTGAACTTTGCCATTTTTTTCGATAAAGATTTTTTTGGCTCCGTTCACCATGATCTCTGAACAATCAGGATCTGCCAACAGATCCTCCAGCGGACCGAGACCCAACGACTCTTCCAAAACTTCTTTGATCACGCGAGATCGCTCGTCGCGAGCCATATCTGGCGACTCCTTATCAACCAGTTCAGTGATCAACCGTTTGGTTTTATCGCGCAGATCTTTTTCTTTGCTTTCGTCTCCGCGAGTTTCGGCCAATAGTTTATTTAAATCTGCGGTGCGAATGAGATCCGTATGCACCCGCAATTTCAAAACTGTTCGCGGATCTAAATTTGAAGCTGAACTCGTGGCTGGTGCCATCGATGCCGTCGGTGCGGGTTTGGGCTTCGATAGAGTTTTTAATCGCTGCAAAATTCCACCCGTGAGTTTTCGCACGCAATCAAAATAGGCCGAGCTCAACGGCAGTCGAGGATTCGCCAATACAAAGGGCTGGAATCTTTGCAACGAAGTTAGCGCCGAAGCCTCATCTTGTGGTGCCATCGCGATCACTTGAAGTTGCAATTGGTTTTGAATGGCCTGGGGGGAAGCTCCAGGTTGATTGGCTTTGTTGATCAAGAGTTGAAACATATCTCGCGGCAATGTCGCCGAAAGCAGATCATTGATCAGCCGCTGAGTTTGTGTGACCACCAAAACATCGGGTGTGGTGACGATCAGTCCGCAGGTCGCTTCTTGTAAAATGGCCATTTGAAGGGGCGTCATCTCGTTGCCAAGATCGATGACGATGTACTTGTAAATGCGCGAAAAATTTTCGAGCTGTTTAACGAATGAATCTGGTTGAACGTCCAACCGCTCTTCAGGCCCACGAACTGCGCCAACGTAATGCAAACCGGAAGGATGAATCGCCACAAATTGATTCAACGTTTGTGGCGTAATCCCTGCCGTGGCCTGGCAGATCTCTTTGATGGTCTTGTTCGGCTTTAAGCCGAGCAAAACGTTCTGATCGCCGATGGTGCGGCTGTCGCAGTCGATGAGCAGCACACTCTGCTTGAGCTCCATCAACAATGCACATGCCAGATTCGCCGCCGCGACACTTTTGCCGACGCCGCCCTTGCCACCCAAAACACCTATGAGGAAACACCCAGCATTGATTGCCATAATGTTTCTTTATCGGTTTTGTCGAAACAATAATCAGTGTAACAAAGGTCCAGATCTCACTCTGTCTCGATGTGAGAGGACCTAACGATTCTTTCCAAAGGCGACGATAAGGTGTGCGAAACTGGGTGAGACAGTTGGGGGTTTTACGTGATGTCAAATTTGCCAAAATTTTTATTTGTCGTATTTGGTGTCATAGTGGCTCTCGGAAGCCTGTCAAAGACAGCCATAGCCGATTCGGCGACTGGAGGTCCTGTCCCTACGTCCACTGCAACAACCACTACAACAGCCGCCACTGGGACCGCGGCCTCTGGCATCGGCAGTTGGTTTTCATCCTTAGTTTCGGCCGAAGTGGGTGCTTCATTAAATGCGTTGGATGTAAAGAACGCCATCTATTCGCTTCCTCCGACGTTGCAAGCGGTTGACAAGATGAATTCACTGGCTGCCGCATATGCGACCGCCCAGAAGGCTTGCGAGCAAAGATATTCGATGGCTACTAATCTTTGCGTTCTCAATCGCTCGCCGGCGATGCAGACCTTCACACTGATGCTGCCGACTTTGACTACAGGTCTTTCTACCGTCGTTGACCAGTGTTCGAGTGTTTCTAAAATTGCTGATGCACTTCAGATTGGCTTGACGGCGTACAATGTTGCCTGCGCAGGGGCGAAGGTTTACTGTGACAACGCTTGTGGAAAAGCTAAAATTTCCTTAGAGGGAATAAAAAAATTGACCCCCGAGGTGAGTGCAGAGTTGGAAACCAAGTGTGCAGCACTTACAACGGCTCCCCCAGCATACCCTTGCGATTCGGCCACCCGTGGCGCCATCCCAGCGCAATTGGCCACACTGGAAGGTGCCGTCGACAAAGAGTTGAATGAAGGGGTTGACGCCCCTGCAGGTCAATCCGTCGCCGCGCGAAGTAAGACCTGCGGCTCATATGGCATGCAATTGGCGTCCTCGATTCCGGCTGGTTTGCAGCTCGCAAAAAAAATGCAGGCCGATGGCGATGCATGCAAAAAACAAACGGATGGCAATAACACGGATGACAGCAGCGATCAGCAAACAGCATTAAATTGTGCCGGCGCTGACGCCAACACTCCTGAATGCATATGCATCAACAGTCCTCGAACACCGGGTTGCCAAAATGGTCTCGCGAGTCTCAGCGCCACCGCGATGGGCAAGGGCGTGAGCGCCTTGAAAACCGCTGGCGCGAAATCAACGACCGGCGTGCCCAGCAGTGGCAACCTCGGCGGTCTCGGCGGTGATGGATTCGGTCCCGCCGGTGGCGGCGGTGGAAAAGCTGGCGGCGGAGCCCTCTCGGGTGGTGGCGGCGCAGGCGTCGGCGGCGGTGGAGCTGGCGGCGGCAAAGGCGATGGAAGATCTGCCGAACCTGGCGTTGAAGTTCAAGGTGGCAATATGGTCGGCGAAGGCGGCGGCGCCGGTGGTGGTGGCCGCGGGGGCAGCGGGTATGGCGGTTCCAATAGTAAATTAAAAGCTTATATGCCCGGGGGCGCGAAAGATCCCAAACGCAAAATGGCAGGCTGGTCGCTACCGAATGATATCACTGGCCAAGCCGGAAAATCCAATTGGGAAAAAGTGCGTGACCGATACAATGACAATCGACGATCGTTTTTAGGGGAGTGAAGGCAATGAAAAGTACGAAGGTCTTAATCAAGAGCAGTCTTCTGGTTCTGTCTTTCCTCTGCACTCTGGCAGTTCAGGCAAAGGTCACCTCGGTGGCGCCGCCAACCGAACGCAAGGAAGAAGCGAAAAAGAAACAAACGACCCAAGCCGATCCGGCGTTGAATCGATCTGTGAATGACAGTTCAAAAAAAGCGACGGACTGGGCGAGCATTGGCACCATGGCAGGATCGGCACTTGGCATCGGCTACATGGCCATGGCGACCACCTGCGAAGGCACTTGCAGCGCCGCTGGTTCGGGTTGTTGCGCCCAGGTTCCAATGTACATCATGTTCGGCACTCAGGCGATATCAGCTGCAGCCCAGTTTTTACAATCTAAGGAAGAAGCCAAGGGAACGACAGAACGAACGAATGGAAATCAAAAACTCACACCCACATCGTCTTTGCCGACTAGCGATCCGACGTTTAACGAAACTGTTTTTGGCGACGCCTTGAAGGGCATGAAAGTGGACTACGATAAAATCAATAAAGCGACAGCAGCTCTCAAAACCAAAGCTGGATACCACGGCTACAAATACGATGAAAAAACTGGCGAACTCACTGGACCCGACGGCAAGAAAATTGGCGGAGGAGCGGGCGGAGCCGGCGGAGGATTTTCCAGCGCCGATATGAGCAAAGCTGCGGCCATTGCCAAAGCCATCAAAGAAGGAACTGAAAAGTACTTAGCAGATAAAGCGGGTCTGGTCGGCGAAGAGAGCGGCAGCGGTGGGGGCGGATCGAAGGGGGCAAACGGCAGCGGCTTCGGGGGAAGTGCTGCGATGGCCGGTTTAGCTGGCGGAGGCAAGCTGGGCACAGAAGGATCCAGAAGTGTGGCCGGAATGTCGAAAGACTATTTTGGTGAGCCCATCGGAGTGGCCAATGACAGTTTGTTCGAAATGATGAAGCGCCGTTATCAATTGAAAGAAAAGCAAAATTCATTTTTTGACGAATACGAAGCGGCTCTCCAAAAGTAAGATTTTTTTACTCTAAAATGGTGAGCAAGATCAGTTTTTACAAATCAATCCTTCAAATTTTTTTCCTGGCGCTAAGTCTGCGCCAGCGAAAACCACGGCTCTGCGCAAATCGGCGCCCGTTAGTTTTTCTAAATTCAATGGCTCAAGCAAGACGGCAAACTCTTCTATCGTCATGGATCCCGACCTCACTAGTCTTTCCAGAGATTGGTGGCGCGTCTGGTGCGCTAAAAATCGGTACTCTTGATTAAAAAGAAATCCTTGCTCAGATAAAAATCGGGCAAGGGGCATCAAACCGATGTGTAAGGAGTTAAAATTCGAGA
>CALCCV010000346.1 GCA_937900305.1 uncultured Pseudobdellovibrionaceae bacterium
CTACACAGGCGAAGACACTCTTTCCCTACACGACGCTCTTCCGATCTCGGCTCCGACTGGGCGCGCATCTCACCCAACTCTATTCGTCCTTGATTTTTTCAGGGCCAAGATTGTTTGCCGATTTCGCAGAGGAGGCACGTGCAGGACGGTCAGGTGTTCGAACAGCGGGAAAGACGAGCCACTAAACGGTTCCACTGGATTCCAGTGGTGGCCGGCGTTATCCGCAGTCACAACAAAGTCTTGATCGGTCTGCGTCCCGAAAATCACTCTCTGGCCGGCCAATGGGAATTTCCCGGCGGCAAAATTGAATCTGGCGAAGGCCCCGAAGAGGCTTTGCGCCGAGAGATGCGCGAAGAGCTCGGCATCGAAGTCGACGTCGGTCGGTTGCTCTTGGCCGTCACGCACTCTTATGGCGAAGTGAATATTCTGATTTTGTTTTACGAAATTCTTTATTGGAAGGGGGAACCCAAACCCCAACACCATCAGTCCATCGAATGGATTGAACCCAAAGACTTTCACACGCGCCCCATCCCCGAGGCCAATAAGAAAGTCTTACCAAGGATTTTCAGTGCTGAGGAGCTGGCATGGCTAAAATCCTGATTCTCGCTCGCACTCTGCAGCCCACCGCCCTCGATCTTGCGCAGTCATTGCACCACAATCACGAAGTCACTCTGGTGACAGGCAAACACGAAGAATTCACGGGATCTTACGATTTTCCCATTCTGACATTTTTTGAAAAATGGAGTGCTCTCGAAGCTCTGCAGTTTTTGCCCGTGCTTTTGCAGATGAATCCAGAAATCGTGCACACCCTTTGCCAAGATGACAAACTGTCGTTGGCCGAAACCTTCATCACCTTATGGGCCAATCGATTTCAGTCGGCCCTTTTGTCGACCTCCCTGTTTCGTTTGAAGCGTCGACTGACATGGACCAATCCGATGAAACAGCTGGTTGAAAAAAGTCAGGTCGTGACGACAGCCAACGTCCCGATGATGGGTCATCTCCGAGGACTCAACATTCGGCCGAAGCGTCAATCCCGCGGAGTTTTGCCGCCGATCTTGAGAGTGAAATCGTCGCACATCGGGCGCCCGGAAATGCCCGAGTGGATGAGTCGATTGCGAACCGAACGTCTGATATTGATTCCCTTCAGCCTTGAATTTTTTGACATCACAGATCCCGCCATCGAATTTGCCAAAGTTTTCAGTGAAAAATACTTCGTGGTTTTCTTAGGCGACAACTCGGACTGGAAACTGCGCGAGAAAAAACAATTCAGCCACTACTTGCAATCCACTTCGCTGAAAGATCGCTGGCTGTTGACTGGCGATTTGCAAGAGCACCAGGTCCAAGAGCTCCTCAGATCAGCCGAAGCTTTGTTTTTGGCTCGGCTGAAACTGTCGGTCACCGAGATCAATCGCTGGTTGCTGTTGGGTTCTACGATGCCCGTCAGTCTGATCATGGATACCAGTCAGGCGAGCATTCACTCGCAAATCTGGCGCAATCGCGAAAACTCATGGATCCTGTCTTTGCAGGACACCAAAAAAGATTTGTACGAACTGATGGATGTCGAAACACTGAAGCTTCAGCCCGAACACCTCGATGAACTTCGCACGTCGGTGTCTCTGCAACTGGATTCACCGGTCAACGAACTCAATCGTCTGTATCAAAAAGCGATCAACGAAAAAGCCCTCGGAGTTCTCAAATGAGTGGTCTCTCCTCCGAAAGCAGTGGCGGTGGAACGGGTGGTGGCTCTAGCGTAGATCGTGGGGAAAATTCTCGCGAAAAAAAACTGAGCATCTGTTTGATCGGCGCGCACTTTCAAATCATGAGCCGAGCCTCAGACACCGGATTTTTGTGGCCGATTGCCAAGGGCCTGGCCATCCGTGGCCATCAAGTCACGGTGATTTCCTCGCGCAGTCCAATTGGCAAAGCCGAAGTCGTGCGCGATGGAGTTCGCATTTTGTTTTTGTTGGAAGGCCTGCCCAAAACGGTGCGAGTGCCCTTTGAAAATTTGGTTTTTGAAGCGTTTCACAAACTCACTAAAGAAAAGCCCTTCGACATTGTCCACTCGCTCGATCGATCAGGCCGTCTGGTCGGCCAACACAAATCCACACACCGCCACAAAATGGCCTACGATGTGGAGGCCACCGAACTGGCGCAGCTGTTTTCAATTCTCGGCATGGGCCAAGAGACTGCGGGGAGTTTCGTCACCAATGGCTTCGCCCTACTTTATAAGTACGTTACAACTTACTTTGGCGGCGATCGGCGCATTTTAAATTCCGCCGACGGAATTTTTGTGACGAGTCCGCGCCAGCGCGTGGCCCTTGAGCGCTACTATCTTTATCCAGAGATGAAGACCTACCTGGTCCCCTACGGGGCCGAGGTCACCGATCTAAAACCGCGCGAACAGACGCTCGAACTCAAGCGCTCGCTCCGTTTGCCCGAAAATAGCCACGTGGTCGTTTCGATCTCTGACATGAACGAATTGCCGCCGGCCCTCAATCTGCTGACGGCCTTTGAGCGATTGGCTGTCAAAAAACCAAATGCGTTTCTTGTTTTGATCGGCAACGGTCCAAAATTCAAAGAGATCGAGTACCAAGTTTTAAATCTCGCCCTCGGCAGTCGCGTGATCATGACCGGCCCCGTGAAAGAACAAGAGATCGTCGATTATCTTTTGCTTGGCGAAGTTTTTGTCGAGTTGGATTCAAAGTCATCGGGCTTCGACACCCCGATGATCGAAGCGATGGCGCAAAAACGTCTGATCATCGGCTCTGAAGTCAGTCCGATCTCCTACATCATCGAGGATGGTCTGGACGGATTTTTAATTCGACCGGCTGACACGCTTTCCCTCAGCCACCTGATGATCGAAATTTTTTCGGGCACCATCAAAGCGGCCGAGATTGGCGAGCGCGCCCGGCAAAAGGTCGTGGGGATGTTCGAAGTTCAAAAGATGGTCGAGGCGATCGAGACAGCGTATCTGGATATCGTGGGCAGGTAGGCGAGTTTTAACTGAATCTGAAAAGTCTCGCGTTAATGGATCGCCAAAACAGTGGCAACAGAAATGTTTCATTTGCAACTCTCCATCAAACAATCTCGGTCCAAATCACCAAAAACACTCAGTTTTGGGCGCCGTTTCCAACCAATTTCTCTTGGGATTCTAAAAACTTGTCCCTATACTGAGCTCACACGAGGATTGCACATGACCAAGGCAGATTTAATTAACAAGATCTCAGAAAAAGCGGGCATCACGCGCGTGAAAGCTGAGATCGTCGTTAACACCGTTTTCGACTCTATGATTGAATCGCTCATGAAAGACGACCGCATCGAGATCCGCGGCTTCGGCTCCTTCGTGAATCGCAAATACGACGCCTACAAGGGCCGCAACCCGCGGACCGGCGAAGTCATCAACGTCGATGAAAAGAAACTCCCGTTTTTCAAAGTCGGCAAAGAGCTGAAGGAAGACGTGAACGGGGAAGCTTAGGGCTTCGTTTAGTATCCTAAACGCTAATCACAGCTGAGCCCGAGGCTGTGAGGCTAGCTCATCAAGTCACGAGAATTTAGTTTATCGGCTCGAGGCCTTTCCACTTTTGCCTGCCGGCCCGCGCGTTTCTTTCAACATTCCTGGACAAATTTCATTGTCTTCAGGATGGGTGCAACAACCAACTCCAACAGACGCAAAATCCATCAACAGGCCAAATTGTGCAGGCTGATTTCTGTTGGCTTGATAGGTTCGGTTCACGATGACATTTTTAGGTTCGCCTTTCGCATCGTTTTCAAAAAGGAGAGACCTCGAGCCTTTCGTCAAAGTGAACTTTGGCAAATTGCAAGTCAGCGCAAAACTTGAAATGTCACTGTCCTCAGCCACCGCATTGATCATGTCGCAAAGCTTTTGATCCGTCTCCAAATCATTCAGCTTGCCATCCACGGCCATGCCCAAGCAGATCGCAAAATTTTCAGGCAAAACATCCTTTTGATAATTGCAATAGGCATCGACGTTCGCGCAATTGCTGCGCATTTCACCGCAACCCTGATTCCCTTCCGTACCCAACAACACCTGAGCTGCTGCTGCGGGACCAGAGTCCAAAATAGCCAGGGTTGAAGCAATCGCTCCCAATCCCGCCACACTCAGCTTGGCCGTGCCTAAAGCTGCTCGCCTTAAAGATCCAGCGGACATACGTGCCGCAGAATTCGTATTCGCAACCACTACTCCACGCCCCAATTGATTTTCCAGCTTTCCGACGAGTTTCACCCAAGGTCCCGTGGATTCCACTTTGGCCATGCTTAGAAACTTCACTCTTTCCTGTTCGGACAAGTTCGCAAGGAGTTCTTCGAACTTTAAATCCATGTTTTTGATCTTTGCTCCGTGGAGCGCACTCCAAGCTTGAAAAATGCCACGTCCCGTTTTCAGTTCGCTGTGCGCTCCAACACCTCCGGCCCTGCCCAGCCAAATTTTCGCACCTTCCAAGGCGTTCTCCTGCTGGCCTAGGGCATTCAAAACGCTCTTGAGCTGGCCGATCCTCACTTCTAGGGCGGCCTTTTGTTCGACCAAAGTGTGCTTGCCCAAAGCCTCTTGATAGACACTCGCCGACTTTTGAATTCTTTCAAACTCCTTAGCAGCGCTCTCTCCCGCTTCGTAGATCTCATCAATTCCATCGACAGACCCAGTCTTAGGAAGTTGAATTGGATATTTCATTTTCAATTGAAGTTCCTGATCCGTCAGTGTCGCAATTGTTTGGTTTGAAGAGGTGTTTGGAAACATCTCGTTGAGTTCCTTCTGAGCTCCGAGATCGTAGGCAGCAAAAAGGTCTTTCCTCGCCTGCCGCTTGAATGACAAAACGTTTTCAGACACTTCTTGCCAACTTGAAGCGCTGGCAGCCTCTCCCAGGCTATCGATCAAACCCAGGAGGTGCTTGCGATCTGATATGGCCTGTCGGACTGCCGGTCTCCGCGCAACCAGTCCAGCTCCGCCAGCGTTTTTTTCCCCTCCGTCGACCGCACTTAGAGTCGATATGGCATGATCGAAAAGTGCGAGGTCGTTTTGGCACTCAGATAAGAGATACGCCTTTCGCATCACATTCCGCGGTCCGACTGCGTCTTGCTTTGCCTTCGCCAGCTGGCGCTCTAAGGTGGATTTAGCTTCAAGTTTAGCTGCGCCGCCGGTCGATCCGTTTAAATTTTCAACCTCTTTTGTGGCCACAGCCAATTCTTCGGCGGTCTTTTGACGCTCGAGTGAAATTTCCGCGGCCCTTCTTTTCGCCGCCTCCCTCAAATCGAATTCTGCTTTTGAAGGGCAGGCGGCCGCAGCTCTCGGAAACAACAGGCTCAAGACATACTTTTGAATGGTTTCCGACTCTAATGAGGCGATCGAACAGCTCGCATCTTCCGCCACCTCTTGAGAAGAGGCTAGCGCGGCTTTGGCCATGGCCAATCCCCCAGCACCGTAAACTCCCAACATCATTGAGCAGTCTTCGAGAGACCGAGAGCGGCAGGCAAATTGGTTGAGCAACTTTTCCACCCGAGCCGGAAAGTCAGGATCCTTCAAGCAGGTGGTTTCCGCACGCGCGATCGCACCGATCTGCACCAAGCCGCTCAAGATAAAACCCCGCGCGAAGTGCGCCCCCATCTTCATCGTTTTGTGCATCGTGATTTCTCCAAATACGGTTTTCCGTTGGCATTCAAAGTCTGAAACACACAGCGTGAGGTCCGCAAGGACAGTCGAGGCCCCTGCACTCGATCACTAATTTTCGTCGAGGATGGCAAGCGAACTTGGCTCAAACAGTACCGGGAGGTGTTTTCAATCTTCGCAAGACAGTCCGCTGGGATTTTTTTGTAGCACTGATAGTACTGACCTTGAGGCGAGCAGAAATTTTTGGCAAACTGTCGCGAAAATTTTGTCCGCCAAACTTGAAATGTCATTTCGGATTTCCTAATTCTCTTGTTTAAAAAAGCTGATGGTTTTTTTTTAGAGGAGTCCAATCTAACCACCGGTCTGCTCATTTGTTGCTGCGGCTTCGTCACTGTTTTTTTTGAGCCTTTGGCCATAGCCTTTGCCACCGGTCCTTGCTGACAAACCGCCAAAAGAAACGCCAGCGCCATAACTTTTAGCGGCGAGCGAGATATTGTCATAGTTTGATTCTAACTCGATCCCTGCGCTCTTGAAAAGCCTCAAGTTTTTTGACTTTCGCCCACGTTCTTCCACAGCGCCCAGCTGTTCCAAATTCTCAAGTTGAGACTAACTTTTCCGCGCAGGATCTAAGTCCTTCAATACAGCGCTTGCAATGTCACCCACTCAACAAATTCGCTCTGCACCTTTTATCTCAATAGATCTACCCGCATCCACACATTGAAGAACGAAGGACTACAGCCTCACGTCGAGGAGTGCCCCCAAGAATCAGGTTTAGGACTTGCGATCAATCAAACCCTTTTGAACTATATAGAGATGAGAAGATTGGTTTTGTTTGTCGCTGCCCTAACTTTGGTCGGGCTAATCAGTCGCGCCGGGGAACCGCTTCAGTTGGGTGATGCGCAATTACCGGCCAAACTCTTGAATGCGACTGATGCCGAAGTCGCTGCGCTCATTGCAAAGTCAAATGGCACGGGCAACAAAGCAGCCCTGAGCGCTCTCAAAAGATTTGCGGCCATGCAAAGTCAGTTGCGAAAATGTTTAGGCGACACCGAGGATCATCGCGGACTTGCGAATGGAATTTTGAATGGTGCACTTTCAAATCCCTGCTTCATTCAAGCTCTCTCGGGCGAGTCACAGGCCTATGAACTCGCAGACGAAGTTAGCGATATCTCTGCATCGATCGGATTTGACAGCTTCAAAGAAGCCGCACAAAACATCGCGCTTCGCGGGACTGCGCAATCAGCAGCGGAATACAGAACGCGTTTTGAAGGTGGTCTGAAATCGCCAAACGGGGCCGAGCTCATTGGGCTCGCGAAGAAATATTGCGAATCTTGCAACGAGAACCAATTGAAGATATTTCGAGAAAGCTTTCGAATTCGGCAAAACCAAAATGAAACTGCCATCGCCTCCAACAAGTTGGAGAGATATTATCTAGAGCAGATCCGAACGTCGCAAAATCAAATGGTGGAAGGTCTAAATCGAAAGACTGATGTGATGATTGCAGCCAAGCAAGCTGGCGACGACGCCAAGCTGAATGATGTTTTCAAAGCCTCTGTTGCGAGCTACACAGTGGGCACAGCGTCTCCGATTGGCCAGCTATTTACCACCGATGCCATGAGGGCTTACGTGGGAAAACCTGTAGCTCCTGACGACATCCAAAAATCTTGGGGTTATGTGGGCAGCTATGGAGCGCCGAAACTAAAACTTCTTCCTCCCACGCCGGATGGTTGCAAAGCAGCTGTGAATCGTTGCGGTGAAGGTCAAATGGCCATTCACAATTCACTTGTCGAGATGGACACTAAAATTGCGCAGATGTCGAATGCCGTCGCTGATTCTAAAGATATGAAAGACTTGCTGAAAGCAAACCCAGCTCTGGTCGGACAGGTTCTACTTTCCCAACCGAAAATGTTGCCAGTGGTTTGCTTAGCGATCAAAGACATCAGCAACACCGATTGGTATGTAGCCACGGGTTTGAAAGGTCTGAATATGGCGTTTGCCGCAGCCGATGTCATCAATATCGGTCTGCTCGCAGTAGACGGCGTGGGTATCGGCACTACCATGGCCACTATGGCTGCAAAAAAAGTGGTTAGAGAAACGGCTGAGAAACACTTTCTCAGCGCTGTGGGCAGTCTCGCTACGAAAGAGGGCCTATCAACGGTTTACGGCGGGGCCGCCGCGTCCTGGAAACAGACAGCCATCAATGGCGCGAGTCGAAGACTGGCAGGATTCGCAACGAGGGCTGGCAGTGCAGCGCAATTGGCGCAGAAAGCTGTCGCTACCGTCGAAGTGCAAGGCCTGCAGGACGAAAAGGCCCTGGCCCACGCAGCTCTCTATGCCAACACCATCACCACATTAGATCAAGCGCGAGTCAACGAACTCGAACAGAGGTGGGACAGCGCCATTGCCACACTAAGTTTAAATCCACTTGATGTCACTCCGCTTGCCGGCGCCCCGCTTATGAAAAAGCTCATGGAGGCACGAAACTTCAAAGTGCTCAATGGGTCGACGCTTGAGGGCTCATTGAAATCTCAAAATTCCTTTTACGATATGGCCACGGGCCTTGGCAAAGCTGGATATGCAAATTTGGAGACAATTCTAGATAAAGCTAAAAACTCCGAGGCCTCTGTGAAGGGATTGACCCTGTTGTCAGGAGCCAGCGCGACTGTGCAAAAAAAGTTTGCCCGCATTATGTCTGGCGGTGGACCAAAGGCCGAGAAACTGATGAATGAAATTGGCGAAGATGTTGTCGCAGTGGGCGCCCAATGCGCATTTTGAATCCGTCACTCTGGCTGGCTATCACACTTTGCCATTCGATGGCGTGCTTTGCCGATCGCTGCGGTTCGTTGGCGGACACGGTTGCTCGCAGAGTCGAGAGCGTCCCAGAGACTTCAACTCTCTCAAAAGCGAATGGTAACAAATGGGATCTGTTCGATGACGGCGTTGCACCCAACTCACAGCGACCAGCAGCAACAGCGCACGGCAATTTTGAATTGGGTTCTAATCGCACCAGACCAGGCACACAGCCCAGTACTGACGGCACATTTGTTGGTTCACCCGGTGCAGCTAGACAGTCTCGCCCTGACGATACTTATATCGGTGCAGGTGCAGGCAGACAGCGAGATGCTGCCCAGCCTCCTGCGGCCACCGCAGTACATCGACCCGACACCTCCTCTACAACAAAAACAACTCGCACTGAAGTCGGGAAAGTGAATTTGAAGGATCCCGAGGCTATCAACAATGCTAAACTAGAGGCCCTCACATCTACTCCCCTCGACGCTCACAAATCAGCGCGGGAAGCGACTCTGAAACTCGCTGAGGCAAAGGCATACGAAGCACAGGAATTAGAATTCAGAGCCTCTTTAGTTGAGCGAAAAAAGGACTCTCGATTGGGGAGTTCCGAAAGAAATCGTTTGGAAAGACAAATTGAAGAGGTTGACAAAGACCTCGTCGAAACGAGGAGCATTACTGGTTCATATGCTCAGCAACAATATGAGGCTCTGGCGAAATTAAGGCGTTCAAACGCCTCGGTTGATCAAAGGCATTTGGACGAACTTTGCGAGAACCTGGGCGTCGACACAAGAAATCTATTTCTGGAAGGACCCGACGGCCGACCGTTGGTGACATCAGATGGTGTGAGAATTCTATCTGAAGTTGGCCAACTGAGATTGGAGCAAGCAATAAAGCAAGCGGATTCCTTGCTGGAAAGTCGAGCCGCTCTTCGTATGAGAGAGAGCGCAGCTGCCGAGCAGTTAAGGCGGGAGGCGGAAGCCGCACGGAAAAGGAGAATTGATGATGCAGTTGAGCGCGAGCGACAAGAGCCGATAGAAGCCGGGCGAAGATTCGCAGCGGCAAGAGCTGCAGAGGAAGCCAACCGGTCGAGGGACCTTCCGGCGGCAGGAATACAGGACATCGCCGCCGCACAAGAACGCGCTTTCACAACTCCTCAGATTACCGTCAACCGCTACGGGGGAGATCCCCGAAAGACAGGCTCTGCAAGAGTCTATGATAATATCCATAGCGCGCGCAGGCGCGAAGGGCGCCCACAAATTGAGATTGGAAGACGTCTCAGCGATCTGAGTCCTCCAGAAAAGCAAACAATGGAAAGGATCGGTCCAGAGTTCATGGTGGCCCCTCCTGTGCTAAAAGTCCACGGAACCAGCGTACAACAGTTCCTAAATTCTTCGGCCGCAAAAAAAGCAGGTCTTACACATGAGGACGCAGTGATGGCGAATCTCTCTTCAATGGTTGAGCCAGGCACTCCTGGAATCAACATAACTGAGATCGGAA
>CALCCV010000347.1 GCA_937900305.1 uncultured Pseudobdellovibrionaceae bacterium
GAGATCTGTAGCCGTGACTGGAGTTCAGACGTGTGCTCTTCCGATCTGTTACGCCTCAAATAATTCGATTGGATTGCCCGAGGGGTCTTCACACAGAATTTGTGATCCACCAGGCCCTTGGGTGATCTCATTGCGAAAGCGAACATTTTTAGATTTCAGATTCCCCACCAATTCTTTCAAATTCTCGACTTGAAGAACAAGGCGGCTCCATCCACCTGGAGCAGGCTTGGTGCCGTCTGGCATAGCTTGCGCCGCCGAAGAAACAGGGCCCGCAAGCCAGAGCTGAAAATCACCTTTGGATACAATTGCCATCGCTGGTCCAAATTGTTGATCAAGTTTGAACCCGAGCAATTCCGTGTAAAACGTGATCGACTTTTCCACGTCATTCACAAGGTATCGAAATGCTGCCATAGTATCTCCTTCTTAATAAAGTGGAATAGGAGCAATCTCAGTCCAATGCAAGCCAAGATTGAGATGACCAACATGGCCGTGAACCTTCTTCATTCCTATAGCCTGAGTATAAAACTGGACTGCACGATTCACATCGGTGACATGTAGTAAAAATCTCGGTAGCCCTTTAATCATTTGGATTCCTCCATTTCGAGTGCATTCCCTTCAGAGTCCCAAAAAGTGACGAAACGATGATTGCCGCCCTCTATACGAGGAGTTCCGACTTTGACGTTTCTCTTTTTTAGCTCTTCGAGGGTTTGGTCGAACTTATCCGTAGCGAAATAGTTGATGCAACCGAAGCCTACATCTTTTGAATTCGCCTCGGTCGGATGCAAATCCAATCTCATCTTCAATTGTTCGTTGTATAAATTGGCCTCTGCCTAAAGCAAGAAGAACTTACAAAGTCAGGTCGAAATCAAGCGCCTTGCCCTTTCGACCTCTTGTTCAGATTTTTAGGGCCCAGTTCCCTATTGGCAGCAAGCTTTAAGGATAAAACAAACTCTGTCGTTTCGCTATCTGACAAAACTAAACTTCCTTGATTCGCCAGAGCGAGATCTTTGGAAATCTTTAAACCAAGACCCGTCCCACCTTTGCCCTTAGTCGTAAAAAAAGGAAGAAATATCTTCCTTCTATCCTCTTCAGTTATTCGCGGACCGTTATTTTTAATACTGATATCACATTCATTTTTCACTTGCTGCACGGCAATTGAAACAAATCGGCCTTCCACTCCCTTGAGCGCATCTAAGGCATTGTTCAATATGTTGAGGATAATTTCAGAAACCTGAACTCTCCTACAGCGCACATACAATGGACGCTTTGGTGGCTTCCATAATACCAAAACACCGCTCCGAGAAAAGCGGCCAACACATATAGCGACCGTCTGATCTATAATTTCCGAAATATCCGCGCTTTCCAGAGCTTCAACGCTCCTGCCCGTTGTTATGGATCTTAGACCGTCAACGATCTTCTCAACCCGAAGAGCCGTCTTCTCTATTTCCGAAATACGAGCCAAGAATATCTCTTTAACAAAAACCGACTTTTGAATATCCTTCAAAAGGAGACAAGCGTTGCTATGTATAATTGATATAGGATTGTTGATTTCGTGCGCCACTCCACTTGCCATTTGCCCCAAAGCTGAAAGCTTGGACTGTTCCTGTAGTGCGGCTTCCATATTTCGCGCTTTTTCTTCAAGGGCCTTTTTCTCTGAAATGTCAGTTACTAGAACAAAAAATCCAGCGACACCATTATCAACGTGGTGGGGAATGTAGTGCGCCAAGGTGTGTTTCACCGTTTCATTTGGCGTCGGGATCGCTCGTTCAAAGGTTTGGGGTATACCCGTCAGCACTTTTTTTACATAAGGAAAATTGAGCTTAAAAATCTTATCTCCGAGCAATTGTCGAATATGTTTTCCTCGAATTTCAGCAGAACTTTTTCCGAAATATTCGGCATACGCTTTATTGGAATGCAAATTGATCAAATCTTTATTCCAATAACCGAGCATGGAAGGAAAATCGTCGATAAATTGTTGAAGGGCATGTTCACGAGTTTGCAAGTACTTTACTTTGAAATCACTCTCGGCAAAATTAGATTTCAATTTTCCGAAATCAGATTTTATCGCATCAATCACCGTACGAAAGGCGCTGTCACAGATAATCGCATCTAAATTTTT
>CALCCV010000348.1 GCA_937900305.1 uncultured Pseudobdellovibrionaceae bacterium
TTTCCCTACACGACGCTCTTCCGATCTTGTATCAGGAATTGTAGCGGGAGCTCATTTTGTGGGGAGTGCGCGAGGCGTCGCTCCCGACGCAAAAATCATTGCGGCTCCGTTCATTGGTGATGATGACGTCGGCACGA
Source organism: uncultured Pseudobdellovibrionaceae bacterium (assembly GCA_937900305.1). GTDB lineage: Bacteria > Bdellovibrionota > Bdellovibrionia > Bdellovibrionales > Bdellovibrionaceae > CALCCV01. Next base: position 138 of record CALCCV010000348.1, read on the forward strand.
CGGGTGGTGCGATTTTGGCGCTCCAGTACGCTGTTGATCGTGGGGCGAAGGTGATCAACATGAGTTGGGGCGGCACCTCTTGTGAACCAAAATTGAAAACGGCTATTGAGACACTCGGCAAGCGTGGTGTGTTGTTTACGGTGGCGGCGGGCAACGGGGATCCACGAGGAGTATTGGATTTATCACGCAATCCCGTTTATCCGGCAGCCTATGACACTGAAACTCAAATTACAGTCTCGGCCACGTCGAGTTTTAGCGTTTTGATGGACTGGTCATTTTACAGTGCAAAATTGTCGCACATTGGAGCTCCCGGGGACTACATCCTGTCTTCAATTCCCATGAATCGCTATAAACGGATGCCGGGAACGTCGATGGCCGCGCCATTCGTGGCCGGCGCGGCGGCGATCTTGTGGGGCGCCTTTCCAGAAGCCACTGTGCAACAGGTGAAGATGGCGCTGCTCACGGGCGTGGACGTGCCTCAGCTCAGTTTGGCGGTTTCCAGCCACGGCCGCTTGAATGTCAAAAAAGCGTTGGATCAACTGCGCTTACTGATGACACCACCGGCGCCCTAAGGTTAATTTAACCAAACCTGGCGCGATCCAGCAAAGAAGCTCCGCGTCTGTAAAATTGAATGATTCTTCAGGTCAAACTCATTAGGTTCTATGAGCGCAACACGCCCGAAATAACTGGAGGATCTCGATGAGACACTACATTTCTGACCTCAAGGATTTGGTGGGACAGACTGTGGAACTCAAGGGCTGGGCCTATAACACCCGCTCTTCAGGTAAAGTTAAATTTCTTGAAATTAGGGATGGCACAGGAATCGTTCCTTGCATTCTGTTTAAGGGAGAGTGCGAAGACTCTGCACTCGAGGTGTTTGAAGGTGTGACTCAAGAGTGCACTGTTAAAGTGACTGGTGTTGTTCGCAAACACCCCAAGCAGGAAAATGTCTTCGAAGTGGGATTAAAGACGCTCGAACTTTTGGCGCCCTCGCCGAACTACCCCATTTCGCCCAAGGATCACGGCACCGATTTTTTAATGGAAAATCGTCACCTATGGCTGAGGTCTCGTCGGCAACATGCCATTTTGCGAATTCGCCATGAGATCGTGCAGGCCGTGCGAGATTTTTTTGATGGCCGCGGATTCACGCTGACCGACGCGCCGATTTTTACTCCTTCTGCGTGCGAAGGAACTTCCAATCTTTTTGAAACTAAATACTTTGATGAAAAAATGTATCTCTCGCAGTCGGGCCAACTTTACTTAGAAGCAACGGCGGCGGCTCTCGGCAAAGTCTATTGTTTTGGACCGACTTTTCGAGCTGAAAAATCAAAAACGCGACGGCATTTGATTGAATTTTGGATGGTTGAGCCAGAGGTCGCATTTAACGACATGTACGACAACATGGAGTTGGCCGAACAGTTTGTCGAATACATTGTGCAACGGACGATGAAGAATCGCGCCGAGGAACTGAAGGTTCTCGAACGAGATCTTAGTAAATTAGCCGTGATCAAAGCGCCATTTCCACGTTTGCATTATACAGAAGCTGCACAGATGGTGAAAAAAGAAAATGCAGAATTCAATATCGGCGACGACTTTGGTGGCGCCGACGAAACGATTATCAGCTCTAAGTATGAAAGACCTGTATTCGTGCATCACTACCCGCAAGCTGTAAAGGCGTTTTACATGAAAGAAGATCCGAAGGAGCCTGGATTTGCGATGGGCTGTGATTTATTAGCGACCGAAGGCTACGGCGAAATCATCGGCGGCGGCCAGCGCGAAGAGAGCATTGAAAAACTGATGACCAAAATCAAAGAACACAACCTGCGCGAAGAGGATTTCAAATGGTATTTGGATCTTCGTCGATATGGTTCGTTTCCTCACAGTGGTTTTGGACTGGGCATCGAGCGCACCGTCGCATGGATTTGTGGATTGCCCCACGTTCGCGAAACGATTCCGTTCCCTCGGCTCTATGGTCGAAGCTATCCATAGCACCCAGACACTTGTGAATTGTCGGTATTCCATTTGTGCGGGTGTGAAGGCAAAGCTTGGTAACTGAGAATTTGGAAAAATTGGGACTAGCCCTGAGGAGAGACATTGGACGCTGAAATTTCAGATGGTGATCGAAAACTTTTGGACCTTGAAAAGCGAAATGAACTGGCCATGCAAAGTGGTGGCGTCGCCAGATTGGCGAAGCACAAACAGAACGGCCGTTTGACAGCTCGCGAGCGCTTAGATGTTCTGCTGGATCCAGGAAGTTTTGTTGAGATGGATCGGTTCGTGACTCATCACTGCACCAACTTTGGCATGAGTGACCAAAAGATTTTAGGTGATGGGGTCGTTACGGGTTATGGCCGCATCAATGGGAAATTGGTTTACGTGGCCTCACAAGACTTTACTGTGTTCGGTGGGTCGATGTCGCGAACCCAGGCGAATAAAATTTGTAAAGTGATGGATCTTGCACTGAAGGCGGGCGCCCCTTTCGTCAGCCTGAATGACTCGGGCGGAGCTCGAATTCAAGAAGGGATTGAATCGCTAGGCGGCTACGCGGATATTTTTTCTCGCAACACTTTGAGCAGCGGTGTGATCCCACAAATCACGGCGATCATGGGGCCCTGCGCGGGTGGCGCAGTGTACAGCCCTTCCATCACGGACTTCGTGTTCATGGTCAAAAACACAAGCTACATGTTTGTCACAGGTCCCGACGTGATCAAGACGGTCACCCACGAGGAAGTGACCAAAGAAGATTTGGGCGGAGCGATCACACATTCGCAAAAGTCGGGCGTTGCGCATTTTGCAACGGAGGATGACAAACACTGCCTGCTGATGATTCGTGAATTGATGTCATTTTTGCCGTCGAACAATCTAGACGATGCGCCGACGTTGCCAAGCAAAGACAAACCCAATCGGATTTGCGAAGCGCTCAACAAATTGATTCCAGAAAATCCTAAAAAACCTTACGACATGCTTCAGGTGATCACTGAATGTGTGGATGAGGGTTATTTTCTCGAGGTCCATAAATACTATGCTCAAAATATCATCGTTGGATTTTCTCGATTCAATGGTCGACCAGTCGGGATCGTGGCCAATCAGCCCAATGTTTTAGCGGGCTGTCTGAATATCGAAGCCTCTCGCAAAGCTGCGCGGTTCATTCGTTTTTGCGATGGCTTCAATATTCCAATTGTCAGCTTCGTCGATGTTCCTGGATTTTTGCCGGGCAAAGATCAAGAGTGGAATGGAATCATCACTCATGGGGCCAAGCTTTTGTATGCTTATGCTGAAGCCACTGTTCCAAAGATCACGGTGATAACTCGTAAAGCTTATGGCGGTGCCTACATTGTGATGGGCTCAAAGTTGTTGAGAAGTGATGTGAATTTGGCTTACCCGTCAGCTGAAATTGCGGTGATGGGTGCTGACGGCGCTGTAAATATTATTTTTCGCGAAGAAATTGCTAAAGCGAAAGATCCGCAGGCTGAGCGCGCAAAACTGACCAAAGAGTACGAGACTAAGTTTAACAATCCCTATGTATCTGCCGAATTGGGTTACACGGACGAGGTGATTGAGCCCGCTTTCACACGTAAGCGGATCATTGACTCTCTCGAAATGCTCAAAAACAAGCGCGATATCATTCCACCAAAAAAACATGGCAATATTCCGCTCTAATGGCGGGAAGGGATTGGGAATGTTTAAAAAAATTCTAATTGCAAATCGTGGTGAAATCGCCATTCGCATCACTCGGGCGTGCCGGGAATTGGGAGTTGGTTCGGTCGCCGTGTTCAGTGATGCTGATCGCGATAGTCTGCATGTTTTTCTTGCCGATCAAGCCTTCAATATTGGTCCCGCCCCGAGCCGTGAAAGTTATTTAAATTACCGCCGCATTTTGGAAGTGGCGGTGGAAGCCGGTGTGGACGCCATTCATCCGGGCTATGGCTTTTTGTCTGAAAACACCACTTTCGCGCGGGCTTGCAAGGAAGCGGGAATTACGTTCATTGGCCCCACTGTTGCCAATATCGAAGCGATGGGAGACAAGCTGTCGGCGAAGGCTTTGATGAAAAAAGCAAAGGTCCCTACAGTGCCAGGCAGTGATGGTGGTGTTGAAACAGTGGAAGAGGCCACTCGAGTGGCCAGCGAAATCGGCTATCCCATCATCATTAAAGCTTCGGCCGGCGGTGGCGGCAAGGGAATGCGCGTGGTTCGCGAGGCTGATGAACTTGAAAGTGCCTTTCGCGCTTGCCGGTCAGAAGGCCAAAACTATTTCGCAGATCCTACCGTGTATATCGAAAAATTCATCAACGATCCGAAACACATCGAGATTCAGGTTTTTGGTGATACGCACGGGAACGTCGTGCATTTATTTGAGCGCGAGTGTTCAGTGCAACGTCGGCACCAGAAAATCATTGAAGAGGCTCCTTCACCATCGGTTCCCGAGCACGTTCGGACCAAGATGGGTGAAGCCGCGGTTCGGGCGGCCAAACAAATTGATTATATTGGTGCGGGCACGATCGAGTTTATTTTCGATAACAAAACTAAAGAATACTATTTTATGGAAATGAACACGCGGTTGCAGGTGGAGCATCCCATCACCGAGCTCACCACCGGTGTTGATTTAGTCAAAGAGCAAATTTTTGTTGCCCTGGGGCGGCCTCTCAGTTTTAGCCAAACGGATTTAGTCCAAAATGGTCACGCTATTGAGTGTCGCATTTGCGCTGAAGATCCCATCACCTACAAACCCAGTCCGGGTGTCATTCGAGCCTGCCGCCATCCGCAGGGACCTTTCTTGCGAGTGGATTCGTATGCCTACCCTGGCTATGAAGTTCCAATTTTTTACGATCCAATGATTGCGAAAGTCATCACCTGGGGTGAGACTCGGGAAGAGGCGATCAATCGCATGCAACGAGCGTTGACCGAGTTCATCTTGACCGGAATTAAGACCAACATCGTGTTACACAAAACAATTTTAGATCATCCCAAATTTCGTGATGGCAGTTATACAACTCAGTTCATCGAAAAAAATTTCGAGGTGATTGAGCCGTTGTTGTTTAAGCAAATCGAGGATCCGTTGTTTTTAGTCGCAGCTGCGATCACAGCCTATCAGGATCGAAAATCCAAAGACGTACGCCAGCTCAATATGGTTTCGAATTGGAAGCGCATTGGCCGCAAGCTGACCTTGCGCACTTGAAGAAGTTTTGGTCGGCGAAAATGCTGCTTCGAACTGGAAGCGGTGAATTTTGAATTAGAGGTTTGATTTTATGTACTTTGAAGCTGAGTTGAATGGACGGAAATACAAAGTCGACGTCACAGAAAGTCGCCAAACTTGGAAAATCTCATTGCAGGAATTCGGCAAAAGCTGGGTTCACTATGACATTGCGAAAACTGATTTTAAAAAAGCCGAAGAGTATATTAGCTTCCTATTTCAAGGCCAAAGTTACTTGATCGACGTGATTGGTGCGAACACGGAGTACACGGTGTTCACGCGAAATTCGTTTCGTAATATTAAAATTTTCAATGATGAAATGCTGCTGCATGAATCTCTCAAAAAGGGCGGCGGGCTCAGTGAAAACAAAGAGCTCAAGTCTGGGATGCCGGGCAAGGTCATTCAAATTTTTGTGAAAGAAGGCGAAGTCGTGAAAGCGAACAGGCCGCTTTTGATCATGGAAGCGATGAAGATGGAAAATGAGATGCGATCTACCCGCGATGTGCTGATTCAAGAAATATGTATCAAACAGGGAGATAGCGTTGAATCAGGAGCTGTGCTGATCCGCTTTGGAGAGGCTCCGAAAGCGGATTGATCAGTTTCAAAACTACTTCTGCCAGCCGACAAGTCCACAGGGACTCAGAATCTGTTTTAATTTAGTCATTCCCCTCTTAGTTACCTCGACCTCGACCAAGCTCTGGATAATTTCATAAATAGGAGTGAAAAAGACCGGGCTTTGGAACCGATCTTTACCGCGTTCAGCTTTGGTCTTCGCGTTTTTTACATTCTAAATTTATTCTTCTCTATATGGTTTATTTAGTTGGTGGAAACCCCGACGACTCTGTGACAAAGGTCGACAGGGAAAAGGCTTCGGTATTTTCTTTAGATTTTTCTACTCTCGAAGCGCTCGGCGAAATGGTTCTTTCAGTTTCAACTGATCACAAAATTGAATTTATTTCGGTAGGCTTGACGGTGATTCTGCCGTCAGTGGTACAGGGTGGGTCGGTTGAGAGTTTGTTTCGCGTGGCCCGATTTTTTGATGTCCATGGGCAATGGATTCAGAAACTCAGTGTGAACAGCGTTGTGCGAGGGTCAGATTATCGCGTTGAAATTTCGACGTATTACCAATCGGTCAAACAACTTTCCACTTTCCGATTGAGATGCGTAGATTTGCCGACCAACAAAACGCTCTTTTTATTTTCAAAGGTGCATTTTCAAGCAGCTTTGGCAATGGATCCCAACAACTGGGACTCTATTGCTCAGGTCATTTCTCTGAGCCCCAATCCAATGGCCTTACTTGATCGACAGAGCAAACTTTTGGCGCTGAGTGAGGGTTGGTGCGCTCAATTGCCAGTGGAGTCTGAAAATTGGCAGGGCCAGCCACTCACGTCTGTGTTTCCGTTTCAGTTCTCAGGCTGGGCGATGGCGTGCGAGGATTGCCTCAAAGGATTTTCTCATTGCGGCCCGGTGGAAAAGTTTGTTGATGCACAATTGGTCGAAAGAACATTGCAGTGGCAGCTGCGACCTTGGTGGACAGATGTGGGTCACGTTGGCGGGATCATTTTGTACGTCGAGGAAATGACCTGCCAAGTTCAGTTGGAAAAAGAGTTGGAAGAAGCGCGGGCCAATCGTGTTTTAGCCGCTCAACTTTCGGCTGTGGGAGAGATGGCTGCCAGTGTGGCCCACGAGATCAATAACCCCTTGGCCATCTTGCAAGGCAAGGCGACGATTTTACAGAAACTTGGACGTCAGGGAACGTTGAGTATCGAAAAGGTCATTCAAGAAGCTGATAAAATGATTCATGCATCGATGCGCATTTCAAAAATCTTGCAGTCGCTTCGATTTGTGGCTCGAAATGGTGATCAGGATCCCCTTGTGAGTTGTCATGTTCTGTCGGTTTTGGAAGAGGTTTTGGAGCTGGCTGAGGATCGTTTTCGTAATCACAACATTGACTTGCGATTGAACGTCGATCGTCAGCATTGGGTGCTGTGCCGACAGGTGCAGCTAGGGCAAGTTCTGCTCAACTTAATGAACAATGCCTTTGACGCGGTTTATGGAAATGCTGGGGCTTGGTTAGAGGTGCGCAGCTTCGTCTTGGCGGACAAAGTGTATTTGGCCGTCACGGACTCGGGCCAGGGTTTAGTCCCCGAAGTAGCAGAAAAAATCATGCGGCCGTTTTTTACAACGAAAGGGCTCGGTAAAGGCACTGGGCTGGGACTGAGTATTTCTCAGGCCATTATAGAGGGCCACGGTGGCCGATTGTTTTTGGACGACAGCGGTCCTCACACCTGCTTTGTCATCGAACTTCCGAAAGCTATCGAAGCCGCTAATGAAATCGCATGTTAGCTGTAAACTGGAAAACTTTCGTGGTGAATCAGTCAGCGATTTCGGATGAGCGTTTGCGTTCAAAAAAAATAACTACTAAAATTGAAATTTCATAAAGGGCTAGCAATGGGACCAGCATCATTGACATACTTAAGATGTCTGGCGGCGTGAGTAAGGCAGCGACCACCGCAAGAACCATAACGGCATATCGGCGTTTTTCGCGCAAAAATTTGTGATTCACAATCCCCAACATTCCCAAGAGGGAGATGACAAGGGGAAGTTCAAAAGCAACTCCAAACATCAAGCACATCTGACTTAAAAACGAAAAGTACTGATCGATGGAAATCATTGGGGTGTCTTTTGTGCCCCCGTAGGTGAATAAAAATTCAAACGCCTTTGGTAAAACCAAAAAGTAGGCGAAAGAAACGCCCAACAGAAATAAAAAACTACCCGAAATAATAAATCCCATGCCATAGCGGCGTTCTTTTTGATAAAGGCCTGGAGCTACGAATCGCCAAATCTCGTAAAGCCAAAATGGACACGAAGCAATCACCCCGCATACGACGGACAGTTTAAGGTGGGCCATGAATTTGTCCATCGGACCCGTATAAATCAAGCCTCCCGATGGAAGAAATGGCTCAATGGGCTTGCGGACGATTTCGAAAATCTCGGTGCTAAAGGCATAACAAATGCTAGTCATGACTAGCAACGCAAGGAGCGAGTGAATCAGGCGAATGCGAAGTTCTGCCAAGTGATCTGTGAGGGTGAGATTTTTGGATTCGTCTAGCGCTTCAGCCATCGGTTTTCTTCTTATTATCGCCGTTTTGTGCGACCGAATCAGGAGTTCCGGGTGGCGATGACGGACCTTCGGTAGTTAGGTCAAAAGTGAGCTGATCCGTGTGTGGGTCCTGGTCGTGGGTATCAGGACCGTGCGTATCAGCGCCATGATGGGCTTGATCTTGCTGGGCCAACTCATAGGGCTTCGGGCGTTCGGCGAACAAATCTTCAGAAGTTATAGAGTTGAATTCACCTTTCAGAGAGTTTGCACTGCGCTTCAGTTCATTGATCATCTTGCCAATGTTGCGAGCCACTTCTGGAAGTTGCTTGGGCCCGATAACAATCAAGCCAAGAACAAAAAGAACAACGGTTTCAGACCAACCTAAGCCAAACATTCTTTGAGGCTAGCGGAAAGGTAGAGATCCGTCACGGGTTTCCTCAGGTCTTGAACGTGTTGCCGCCAAGACCTTCGAGGGGAACTGTCAAAACGCCTTGCTCAATCAGCTGGTCTCGGGCCAGCTGAGAACCCGTGCGGATGTATTTTTCATATAAACGCAGCAAGTTCTGATTCGAAGCGAAGGCGGTGCTGTGGGAGACCACATTGAGTACGTCAACGAACTCTACGAAACGAACCGAGAAGGTCTTATAGACCTCGGCCATCATCTCCTCGCGCATGCACGAAGCGAGGTCACGGTAAGCGGCTCCACCCATGTCACAGTAGTAATCCACATCGACGATTTTGCGTTGAAGCGAGTCGCTGAAAAAGCCGCTGACGTAGAGGCATCGATCAGCCATCTTTTTCAGCATCTCCACTTTCGTCGCCGAGTCGGATTGATTGGCAACCATGTAGATCTCAGCAAGTGTTTTTGGGCGCCGAACGCCTGACTCGTTTATGCTTTCATCTTCGAAAAGATTTTTGGCGTCGAGATAAAATTGCAGAAGGTCGACCAAATAAGATCGAACCGCGGGTCGCACTTCAATTTTGCGTCGCTCAAAACCCTTGTCGACCAGACCCTCGAAAAACTGCTTCGGCGAAAGGAGAAATGTCTCTGACTCTGACATGAGTAATCTTCCTCAATCTTTTCAGCTACCTTAGATTCATTCTACCATTGAGATCGGTGCGATTTGGTGAAACTTTTAGCAAAAATATTGAAAAATCAGATAGAAAGTCGGGTTTCATAAGCGAGAGATGAGAGGATGTATAAAGACTTTTTTCAGTCTCTGGAAATGATCGTTCGAGATCTCAAATTGAGAAAAACTCTGACTTATTTTGAGTCAGAGTTTTGGAAAAATCGCGGCCCTAAGCCGCGAGAGAGCGAAAAATTATTCAGCAAAAGGGTTGCTAGGCCCAACGATGCTAAGAACTTGAGGTTGTGAGAAAATCTTCTGAGCCAACTTTTGAATGTCAGCGGCTGTGATTTTGTCGAGCTCTTCTTTCAAATTGAAACTTTGCTGATAAGGATTGCCATAAATTTCTTCGAACAAAATTCCGTTGGCAATCGTCGACTTCCGCTGCAACTCGATCGCTTGGCGGCCGGCGAGATAAGCCTTCGCGCGATTCAACTCTTCGGCAGGGACAATCGTGTCAGTCAGCTTTTTAAATTCAATCTTCAACATATCGACCGCTTTTTTGACTTTTTCTGGTGAGCAGCCAATGTAGCCGCCAAAGTATCCTGTGCCGACTCCCTCCATCTTGATTGGACTGACGGAGTACGCGAGAGAGTTTTTATCGCGCAATTCGATGAACAGACGTCCCCCTTGCCCAGATAAAATCGATGACATGATTTTCAAAACCAGGCGTTGCGGGTCATCGATGGCCAGTCCACGGTAAGCCAACACCACATGCGACTGTTCTTTCTTAGCCGCTGTGAAACCAAAGAGATCTTTTTGCAGTGGCAGCGGTTCGGTTGCGGGGAGTTTGGGTTGACCCGACGGCAAATGGCGAACCATTTCGGCCATCTGTTCTTTGATTCGTCCCAAATCAATGTCACCGACGATCACTGCGAGCCCTTGATTTTTTGTAATCCAAGTTTTCCGGTAGGCTTGCAAATCTTCAGCTTTCACAGATTTCAATGTCTCTTCGGTGCCGAGAGAGTTCCACCGATAAGGGGAACCCGCAAAAATCATTTCCTGCAATTGGTTGAAACAAGTGTTCGATGGATTGTCGACTTGCGATTTAATTTGATTTAGCTGAATGCTCTTTTCGCGGTCGATGGATTCCTGGCGCAATTGAGCTCCTGAAATCACGGCATCGAGGGCTGTGAAGGCTTGATCCGCAAAGGGAGTCAAATAATCGAGAGAGAGGCCCACAGAGTTGCGACCTGCAAAAGCCGAAAAACCAATGTTGTGTGTATCCAGATGACCCAAAAGCGCTGATTCATCAAACTTTTCGGTGTCTGAAATCCAAACGCGCGACAGAAGTTCTGAAATTCCAACTTGTGATTCTTTTTCGACCCTGAGACCCGCTTTGAAGCCCCAACGCACACTGACCGTTGGCAGGCCTTTGAGAGGAACTAAAAACAGTGGCATTCCCTCGACTGTGGTGCGTTCAATTTTCAACTGTTCGTTGAGCAGTTGCATTTTGAGTTTCAGAGATTTTTGGGCAACGGCTTTCGTTTTTTTGACTTTTGCCGGTGATGTTTTTTTGTTAGATTTTGCTCCAGGGGCTTTGGTCTGCAAAGTTTTGATGAAACTTTTCACTTCTTTGTCAGCGTCGGCCTTTGCGGCGTTGGTCATCAATGTGACAACCAAATTTTCATCATTCAAATATTTTTGGGCGACCTTTAAGATGTCATCGACGGTCAATTTCGCCACAAGTTTCATATGTTTTTCAAGGTAGAGATAGTCCCCCATATAGAACTGAAGACTTCCGGCTCGACGGGCAATTCCATCGACGGTTTCAGAGGTGTAAAATTCGTCCGATGATAGCGACAGCTTGGCGCGGTTGAGTTCTTCGGCGGTGACCCCTTCCCTTCGCAAAGTTTTTATTTCTTGGGCCAGGGCTTGCAGTGTTGCGCGAAGATTTTCTTTTTCAAGTTGGGCAGAAATAATAAAAAGACCAGAATCTTGTTGTGAAAACAGAGAGGCACCGATGCCGTTGACGAGGGCTTGCTTCACGCGAAAGTTCATTGTTAGGCGACTGCTGTCGCCTTGACCTAAGCACATGGCAAGGACCTCTAGTGCGGGCATGTCTTTGTGTTTGATCGGTGGAACTTTGAAGGACAGATACAGAATCGACTGTTGAAAAACGCTCTCTTTAACCTTAATAACAGGTTTTTTTTGAGCGCTTTCTTTCAATCGTTTTGGTGAGGACACTTTCGTAACGGGAATCTTTTCAAAGAGATTTTTGACGTCGCCCTTGAGAGATTTAGACTCAATATGGCCGGCCACGATTAAAAACATATTTTTGGGAGAGTAGCGTTTGGCGTAAAAATCTTTGATCTTTTTAACTGGCGTTTTTCGCACGACTTTGTCGTAACCAATGACCGGAACCCGATAGGGGTGGGCTTTGTACGCAGACTCAAATAGGAGCTGAGAAGCCTGGCGAAAGGGCGAATCCAACCCGCGCTTGATTTCTTCAATGACGACGTCTCGCTCGGCGTGCACTTCACCGTCATCAAACTTTGGGTAACCCATCATTTGTGAAATCACATCTAAAGCCAGTGGCGTGTTTTCTTTGGCCATCGTGACGTAAAATACCGTCTGGTCGAAGGAGGTATAGGCGTTGAGCTCGCCCCCGTGGGCTTCGACCACATTCGCAATTTCGCCGGGTCCGAACTTGTCAGAACCCTTAAAAACGAGATGCTCTACAAAGTGAGAGAGACCTTCTTCACCTTTTTGTTCATCGGCGCTGCCATTTTTTACCCACATCTGCACAGAAACGACGGGCGATTTATGACTTTCGATGAAGAGAACGTTCAGACCATTTTTTAGTTGAAATTTTGTCGTCTTCATTTAGGAATGCCCCCATGGTGTTTGGTGTCTACGTTCATATTCCCTACTGTTTGCAGCGTTGCACCTATTGTGATTTTGCCACGTACGTGAAAGGAACAGTCCTTCCACCTGAAGAATATGTCTCTATTCTGGAAGAAGAGATCGAGAGAAGGCAAAACTATTTTCCGAAGATGGCCTTGGATACGCTTTATTTCGGTGGCGGAACCCCCAGTCTCCTGACGCCAGACCTCTTGGCGAGAGTGATTGACAAGCTGGCCACTTGTGGATTTCCGCTTCGCGATGACTCTGAAGTCACTTTAGAAATCAATCCTGCGACTTTGACGAAGGCGACGATCGATGAGTATCTGCGTTTAGGATTCAATCGGTTCAGTGTTGGGGCTCAGACGTTTAACGACGCTCTTTTGAAGAGCGTGCACCGCCAACATTCGAGCGAAGACACTTTGCAAACCCTCAGGTTGTTGCAAGAGCGAAATCTGAACTATTCCTTCGACCTCTTGTTTGCTCTGCCGAATCAAACTTTGGCAGAGCTCGAATTTGATTTGCAGCGAGTGGGTGAGTTTTTGCCTCCGCACATCAGTCCCTATTGCTTGACGGTCCCAGAGGGCCACCCACTTGCAAAGTTGAGATTGACCGAAAATGTTCAGGTGGAGATGTTTGAGTTGATTCACGGTGAACTTCAGCGTCACGGCTATCGAGCTTACGAAATTTCAAACTATGCGCGACCAGGCTTTGAGAGTCGACACAATCAGCTCTATTGGCTGGACCACTCCTACTGGGGATTGGGTCTGTCGAGTCACTCCTATGCTCATAATTCCATCACCAATTCGGGAGCTTGGGGCACGCGCTTTTGGAATCCCAATCACATTCAGGTTTACACAGAGCAGATAAAAGCCCTGAACTCGTTGGAGTTGGGACTCAACCACCATTCTGCAGAGCAAAAAGAGATTCTCACAACGGCCCAGAGTTTGACGGACTATTGTATGACGGCTTTACGGACGCAAGAAGGTCTGGACGCCCGGAGCCTGCGGTCCAAGTTTAGTGACAGCGAACTTGACTTAGTGACTTCTCGACTCAGATTGCTAGAGTCACGGGGTTTGGTGTATTCAAAATCATCAGGCGGTGATTGGCAGATGGCCTTGAGCCGTCCGGGTGTTTTGCTCAGCAATCAGGTCTTTGCCGAGCTGACCTTTTTAGCTAATGAACTTTAGCGAGGTCGCCAACTGAGACCGTCAGAAAGTGATTACAGAAACTGATTTCAGAAAGTGATTACTGAAGCATGGGTAATGGAAAAAGCAAGGGAGGAAACGTGAACGATCAATCCAATCAACAGTCGAATTCGCAGGCCAATTCGGGAGCTAATCAGAGTGCTAAAAGCGGTTCAGCTGATAAAGCGAATGGTTCACATCTCCACTCGGAGACGGTGGGAGAAGAGGGCGAAGTGACGATGCTTCATGATGACAGCTCCGTTGAGATTCAAAAGCTTCAAGAAGACCTCGAAAAATCTCGCAACGATTTGTTGTATCTAAGGGCTGAATTCGACAACTACAAACGCAATGCCATTAAAGAGCGTTCGGATCTGAAAAAATTTGGCGCCGAATATTTGATCCGGGATTTGTTGAATGTGGTTGATAATTTTGAACGAGCTTTGCAGGTAAAGGTGACACCTGAAAATTTGAAAACGTATTCTCAAGGCGTCGAGATGACATCGGCCGAATTGAAAGCGATTTTGCAAAAGCATGGAGTCAGCGAAGTTCCGACTCAAAATGCCCCTTTCGATCCAGCTGTGCACGAAGCCTTGGGTGCCGAAGTATCAACAGAGATTGCGGCAGGACATATTTTGAGAGTTCATTCAAAGGCCTTCAAACTGCACGATAAAGTGATTCGCCCGGCCCAGGTCATTGTGGCCAAAGCATCAGAAGGATGAGGTCAGTTTGTCGAAAAAGGATTTTTATTCCGTTCTCGGCGTTGAGCGCAAAGCCACCGAAGACGAGGTCAAGAAGGCCTATCGCAAGCTCGCGATGAAGTGGCACCCCGACAAAAATCCGGGTGACAAAAAAGCTGAGGACAAATTCAAAGAAATCACTGAGGCCTATGAGGTCTTGAGTGATGATAAAAAACGCAAGATGTATGATCAGTTTGGTCACGCTAGCACTAACGCGGGGTTTGGCGGCTTCTCCCAAGGCCAGGGCTTTGGGGGCGCTGGCGGCGCCGGTGGGTTTGGCGGTTTTGGGGGGTTCAATCGGGAAGCCGGAGGTACTGGCTATAGCCAATCCGGCGGCGATCCTTTTCAAGATATTTTTGGTGACGTATTTAGCGATATCTTTGGTCAGCGTGGCGATCCACGGGGAGGCGCAGCTGCTGGTGGTGCACGTCGCAGGCAAGTTCGCGGCAGTGATTTGCGTTACACGATGTCGGTCACTTTCGAAGACGTGGCCACCGGTTCTGAGCGCGTGATTTCTTATATTCGGCAACGTGATGACAAAGACGAAACTGCAAAACTTTCCGTCAATATTCCCGCCGGCGTGAAGGATGGTCAGAAACTCAAACTCAATGGGGAAGGTGATGTTCCTACGGGTGGCGGAGCGCCCGGCGATCTTTATGTTGTCATTCAAGTGCAAGAGCATGCACTTTTTAAACGAGAAGAAAGTGATCTAGTTTTGGATTTACCAATCTCTTTCACCGAAGCTATTTTGGGAACGAATCAAGAAGTTCCCACTCTCACCGGAAAAGCACTCATTCGTGTGCCGCCAGGCACGCATTCAGGTCAGATTTTCAGATTGCGCGGCAAGGGTTTTCCAAAAATCGGATCGCAAGGCGTTGCGGGAGACATGCTGGTCCGCGTTTTAGTGGACACTCCGGCTCAGATATCTGCACGTCAAAAAGAGTTGATTGAAGAACTCGCAAAGATCAAAGAAGACACTCCTCTTGTTCGAGCCTTTCGTGATAAAGTTTCGGTCTTGATGAAGACTCGAAAATAAAATCCAGCGATGGAAATGGGACTTCAAAAAAGTATTTCAGTTCATCAAAGATATTTCTAACTAGAGGTTGAGCCATGGCAAAAGCAGTTTCGAGAGTCACAGCGCGAAGACGGTCCGGTGTTTCACGACAGTCAGAAGTATCGAATGCACTGTGGATCATCACTGCGAGTTCTGTGGTTTGGCTGGGCCTTGTTGGGTGTGCCACTAAAGGAAAATTAAAATCGGGCGCCGCGAAAGCAAAACCGACGGTGGCTCAATCAGCTCCGAAAACGCACGCTGCTCCACTCGTGACGGCTATGCCGCCATCGTCTGAGATGTCGGATCCAAAACTTGAAAAACAGAAAAGCATTTGGGCGGATGTTTTAGAGGCGCAAAAAAAAGAAAAATGGACGGACGTTATCCAAGGCTATCTGGAAATGGCTGATACCGAAACGGATCAGCGCGCTCAACAACAGTGGGTGGCCAAAGCCATGAATTTGGTTTCAACCAAACTTTCGCTGGAAGACCTTGATGACGTTTCTTCAGACTCAGATTTTGGCGCTGTGCGAGCGTTTGCCCGATTTTTGCTGGGCGAGAAGGCATTTGAGCGACGCGATTTTTCCACAGCTCGTAAGCACTTTTCGGCTGTGGTTTCTTTGGTTCCGGAAAGTGATTTGGCGGTGCAAGCGAAACCCTTCTTACAACAGATTGAAGCGATTGATGAGGTTGAGCCTTATACGATCGGGACGGTTTTGCCGCTCAGTGGAAGGAATGCCAACATCGGCCAGCGAGCCTTGCGAGGCTTGCAAATGGGTCTAGGGCTTCACAAGCCCAAATCTAAATTTCGCTTAGCCATTGCCGATAGCGAAGGCAATTCCGACCTGGCCGCATTGGGGGTTCAACGTTTGCTTGTTGAAGACAAAGTGATGGCCATCGTCGGGAGCGTCTTGAGTCGCACGGCTGCAGCGGTTGCGGCAAAGGCCAACAGCTTGGGCATACCTTCTTTGGCCTTGTCGCAAAAAGCTTCGGTGACTGAAATTGGTCCCACCGTTTTTACGAATTCGGTCACGGCTGAGTTGCAGGTTCGGCAATTGGTTCGCACGGCTTTTCAGAACAAAATGCGAAAATTTGCGATCCTCTATCCCAATGATGCTTATGGTGTTGAGTTTGCGAATGCCTTTTGGGACGAAGTTTTGGCGCGCGGTGGGGAAATCACTTCAGTTCAAAGTTATGATCCGAAGGCGACAGATTTTCGCTACGTTGTCCAACGTCTGGTGGGCAAATTTTATATTGAGGCGCGCTCTGAGGAATACAAACTCAAGGGCAAAGAGCTAGAAGCCAAACACAAAAATGAAAAAAAATCGGCCCGAGACAATTCAGAAGAGGATTTGCTGGATCCCGTTCAAGATTTTGATGCGATTTTTATTCCTGATAGCACTCGTGCCATGGGCCAGATGTCTGCGTTTTTGTCCTTCGCTGGGGTTCGCGCCGTCAAGCTTCTCGGTACAAATCTGTGGAACAATGGGGATCTGGTGAAGCGGGCTGGAAATTTTAAAGACAATTTGATTTTCGTGGATTCGCCGCGCGACGGACTTTTGCAATCTAGTTTTGCGAAAGAGTTTAAGCAAATCTATGGAGAAGATCCTTCGATCATTGAAGCCCAGGCCTATGATGCTGGGCTGCTGCTGTCCGAAGCGATTGACAATCAAGGTGCCCGCAGCCGCAAAGCCTTGGCAGACACTTTGAAAACACTGGAAAACACAAAGGGATCGACTGGTCTTCTGCACATGGGAAGTTTTCGATCGGTGGATCGACCCATGGTTTCCTACACTTTGATGGGCGGTCAGATTCTCCCGACGACGAAGCAGTGATCCAATGTTAGGGCTTGTATAAGCGTTTATTATTGACGCAGACCTCTTAAATCATCTTTCAAATTTTTAACCGGACCTCCTGTTCGCCGCATCTCAGTGTGCAAGGAGGTCGTATGATTCATGACAATTTGTTGAATGAGTGCCGAAGAAAACTGGTGACAACAAAAATGGATCTTTTGAACCGCGTACACAATCTCACGAGGAACTTGGTGATGGAAACGGCGGTCCGTGATGACGCCGATCAACTCGCTGATCAGATGAATGAAACGCAAACTCTGACTCATATGAATCGCCTGCGTTACCAATTGTTCGAAGTGGAATCTGCCTTGGCTCGGATGGACCAGGGACGATTCGGAATTTGTGAAGAGACTGAAGACTACATTGAAGAAAAAAGATTGCGGGCCATTCCATGGACACGCTTCAGTACAGAGGGTGCAGAAATTCAAGAGCGAATGAAGGTTCTGCACTTGCGTGGTTCGTGAGCGAAAATTTCTAAGAAAAGTTTTTCCACGGCACTCACGTTTTTGCAGTGAATTGTGTTTTTGCTCAATCTTTTTACAAACAACATTTTTTTGTAGACAGAAATCACTTCACTCGTAATATGGCGCTCTTGTTCGGTAGAAATCATCTGGGGGGTAACGGTGAAATCAGCCGAAAACATTGACACTGAGTTGATGAGTTTGCGCGACAATTTGCTAATGCAAAAGAGCGAGATTCTCAACAAGGTGCAAGAGTTTCGTGACGAACAGTCTCAAATCGGCCGCGATCTTTCCGACGATGCGGAAGTCGCTTCAATTGATCAATCTACAGAGTTGTCGATTCATTTGCATGAACGCGATCGTCTGTCGTTGCTCATGATTGAAAGAGCTCTTAGTCGCATCGACGCGGGAAAGTACACGGAGTGTGAGTCGTGTGGCGCCGAAATCGCCGTCAAGCGACTGATGGCGAGACCTTTCACTCACTTGTGCATCGACTGTATGGAAGAGGCAGAAAACTTTTCGCGCGGTCCGTTGCAGTGATGTTGTGCTGTGAGTTTGGATTGTGAGTTTGGATTGTGAGTTTGGACTGTGAATTAGTCTTTCAATATTCGAACTCTACAGCTTTGGTATCGACCTTAACCCCACCATTGGTTTGGTCCAGTTCAATCTGATAGGCGGCGTCGCCTTGGCCTTGCTTAAGAATGATTTTGCCGTCTTTGCTAACCTTTACGGTTTCGTCCGATTGGTTGGGCTTGCGCGTTTTCAAAACAACACCTGACGGGTTCACTTCTACATTGTCAGTTTTAATTCGGATCGTTTTTTCTTTTGCCTCGGCCTGAATTGGGCCCAAATGGAAAGTTGCAAATGCAAATAAAAGAAGTGCGGCGCGGACAGTTCGCATTTTTGAAAAATTCATCTCAGCTCCATTGGCAAAATCAGATTCAAAATCCTATCGGCAAATGGATCAGGACCTTGAAGCTGACGAAAAGCCG
>CALCCV010000349.1 GCA_937900305.1 uncultured Pseudobdellovibrionaceae bacterium
AGATCTGTAGCCGTGACTGGAGTTCAGACGTGTGCTCTTCCGATCTGAGGAACTGAACGATGAAAGCCCGACTTGAAATTGAAATGGAGCAATTGGCGCTGGGAAGGTTGTACTTCAAAGCCGTTGATTTTGAGCAAGCCATTTCTCGGTTGGAAACTTCGTTGGAAGAATCGAAGAAAGTTGGGCAGTGGCGAACCTATTCGGATTCGCTGGCGATCCTTTTGCGAATTTATGCCGATCGAATGGAGTTCGGCAAAGTGAAGTTTTTGTGCGATCGATTGTTTGAGTTGAGTTGCGAAAATCCCATTTTAAAAACGGCCAAGGTTATGTACACGCTAGGGATCTGCCACTCGTATCAAGGTCAGATCTGCGAGGCCCGCGAATGTTTTGCGAAAAGTTTATATTTGGCCGGAGAGGAACTGGATTCTGTCGGGGACAGCCTGCATGCTGAATATGGTCTGGCTTCCTGTTTGACGATGGAAAAGAATTGGACCGAGGCGCTTTCGAAGTTAAATGGTCTGAAGGCTCGCAAAGAGCTTTCACGATATCCCGATTTAGAAATGTCTGTCGGTTTGCTTGAAAATGTTTGCCACCGTGAACTCGGGGATTTGATGCAGGCACTGAGCATCGTGCAAGAAGTAAAACTGAAAGCATCGGCCCAGCAGAATCTCTATATGGTGATCAACGCTCTCTATCACACGGGCATGATCTTCAAGAAACAAAAGGATTTTGAGCGTGCCCTGGCCACGTTTTATTTGTTGAAGGATTTGATTTCCGAGCGAGATTTGAAACACTGTTTTCAACAAGTTAATGAGCAGATCGAAGCGACTTTCATGGAGAAATCAAGTCGAACATTGATTAAGATCAAGGAGGGCCGTCGAACCACCCTCGAAGTGCCAAACAAAGGCGAGATCCGAATCGGCCAAAAGTGGATTTTGCTCGAACTTTTAAAAATTTTTGGATTGTCGAAGGGCGAAGTGCTTTTGAAAGAAGATATTGCTCGAAAGTTGTGGAACGAAGATTACAATCCATTGGTTCATGACAACAAGATTTACGTAACGATTAAACGATTGCGGCAGCTTTTAGAAGAAGATGAGCGCAATCCAGTGGTCATCCTGCATGCGCCAGGTGGTTATAGATTTTCTTCAGGCGCAGAGCTCGTGGTCGAAACGGTTATGTGAGTGAACGAAATGAAAGGAACAAAGAAAATGACGAAAATTCTTTTTCTAATCGCGCTTCTGATGCCGGTATCGCAACTGTGCTACGCGGGCGGTGATTTGCCATTTCCATTGAATTTTGAACAAGACAGCGTCGAAATGGCACGCTGGGTTTCTGACGAATATGACCTCGTGGTGCTTTTGAAACAAAAAGAGGATCTTTGCGGTATCTTTATCAAAGATGAAACTGGCTTGAGTTTTGGTGGATCCATGGTGACTTGTGGTCAAGATCGAATCGTCCAAGCCGTGGCGGTTGGTGCGGAGGAGGCCATTGTCAACTTGCCGGTCAAAGATAAAAAAGCTGATGGCTTGCTTGAGTTGACTGAGATCTCGATTGGCCTTCAGCGAAAAAATTAGGAAACTCTGATTTCAGTTGTGACAGTAAATTATGACCGAAAGAGGAGGAGCCATGAAAAAGCTTTTGCTAAATCTGGGCGCTGTTGCGCAAGTGATGTGGGCCGCGGCTCCAGCTCAAGCCTTCAATCCCGTTGACGGATGTTTTCCCTCCGCTGTTCCACGGTCGCTGAAAGCCATGAATTTCAATAGCGTCATCCGTCCCTCGGTTCCGCTGGAAGAGATTCAGAAGATCAGCCAAATTTTCAAAGAGACTTTCGCTGAAGACTTAGCTCGTCGAGGTCAGGTTTTGAAAATTACGCTCGACGAAAGCAAAACAGATTTTAATGCATTTGCAAAAGTTGAAGGCGCGGATCGGTTGATCATGGTGAATGCTCGCGCGATGGCTTTTCAAGCGAAGATGAATCCCGATGTTGTGGGCCTGGTCTTGTGCCACGAACTGGGACACCACCTGGGGGGTGAACCCGTGGTCGCCGAATACGACATGTCAGCTGAGGGTCAAGCCGATTACTTTGCGACGTCCAAATGCATGCGACGACTTTTGCGTACACCCTACTTTCAGCAAAATGTCCAACCGGTCAGCTTGGTCTATCAATCCTATTGCGGTGCTTTTTTAGGACGCAATGATGTGGCAGATTGTGCGCGCGGGCTGATGGCCGCAAGTGTCTTGGCGGGGATTACGGCTCGGATCAATTTGCAGGAGCCACCGGCCATTGAAAAATCTGATCAAACCCGTGTCGTCGCAACTGAAATGGCACATCCATCGGCCCAGTGTCGCTTGGACACTTTGCGGGCGGGAGGATTGTGTCACAAGTCGGATGAATTGTTGATGACAAGGGGATTTCCGAATTGGGGAGCCTGTTTGCTAAGAGATTCTTCGCTCTATGAAGTTCGACCGGCCTGTTGGTATGCACCTGGCTCGCAGTGGATCACTCTCGCAAACGAAATTTCTTTTTGATCTGTTCTGCACCCGAACTCGCGGATGTCTTGATAATTGGTGTAACAAACACCACGAACTGACTTTGCTTTCGCTGAAAATCTTTCGAGGCATAGAGACTGATGATGGCATTTGATTGCCCATCAGGCGGCGAATTGTAGTTCGTGGATGAATCATTTTTGATCAAGCCCCCGATGGCGGCACTTTGTCGATCACGCACGGAAACCGCCGTCGACATTTCATTTCGAGCAACGATCGGTGCTTCGTTTTTAAAACCTTGAAGTGAACTCAATTCGAAATTCATTTCCAGACGAACTGAGCCAGATTTGTCGTTTGAAATCGTCGGCGTGATGGTGGTCTTCAAACCAACTTTGGCAAAACCAATTCCCTGCGACCCATCTGGGCCCGAAATCGGATATGGCTGGTCGGTCTCCTGCCGGATCATTCCTTGTTTGCTATTTTCCACAAGGATGGTGGTGCTTTCAAGAACACGGGCGTGACCGTGGGCCTTGAGCCAGTTCAATTTTGGTAAGAGGCTATTGATGGTACCGCTGATCACAGTTCCCACACTTTGATCTGAGCTAAATTTAACTCCCGATTGATCGTCAATCTGAGGGAGGAAGCTAAACTTGAAAGACTTTTGATAATCCTTACTGAGCTCGACGAAGTGAACCACGATTTGAACCAATTTTGATGGAGGCTCTGGAGCTGATGGCTTGACTTCGATCAAATTGAGCAACGGAACGCCCGATTGGGATTTGCGCACTTGGACAGTCGCGACGCTTTGATCGCCCTCTGGCGAAACGTAGTTGACGATTTCGGGCAGGTACAACTGAGCGATTTCGCCAGCCCGTTTCTTTTCGGATTCTGTGTTCGCGTAACCTTGCAAGATGATCCAGTCGTTGACCGTTCTCACTTCAATTTCAGGATTGTTGATATCCCGGGCAATAAATTCTGTGATTTTTTTCAGTGCGATAGGACTCATTGTCACTAGCGAAGAGGCTTGGTCGCCATATTGTTTAACGACGTTGCTGATTCGGCGCAGATCTTTTGGCAACAGCACTTGGCCGTCGATTAAAACTTTGTTGTTCACAACTTTGATAGAGATGCCCTCGATGTCTCCGAGCAAAGTTTGCAGCTCGCGGGTGACTTTATCGAGTGTGGATTTTTTCACTTCAATTCGAAATTGGACGAGCGTTCGGCCCGTCTTTTTTTCGTGAATCGTTAAGGCAGCAAAACCTTCACGTATTGGAACTAGTTTCAAGGACTTCAAGTCTTTAGAACGAATCGCGGTGACGATGCGTTTGTAATCGCCCTTCATGTCGATTTTTTTTGGTAGGGCGGGAAGATCGATGTCGTCTTCAAGTCCCAAAGTAAGTCGAATCAGCCTTTCTGGATTGGGAAGCTCGTCTTCATCTTCGGTTTGCGCATAGCTCGCCAGCGAGGCCACCACGACCACAAAGACGACTAAGAATTTTACAAACCGCTCGTTCAACTGATACATCTCTTCTTTCGGCGCGGCCATTTTAGCTGCGCTGACTTTCGACCCGGCTAATTTCCTCTTCTCGGTAGGATTGGCGGGGTGGGACGACCAAGGCCCGCACCCGGCGCGGCGCTGGTTCCCCCTGGTGGTGGAATAGAACCAGCATTAAATAATCCTTCGCTCGCTACCGAAGGTCGTCCTAAAACACTGTCGACGGTTGAACTCGGCATGCGAGGAACATTTGCCCGATCATTCGGATTTCGCAGAGTCAGAAAAATATTTCCGGGCTGCGTGGACAAAAGGAAGGTGATGTCTTGTGCCTCTTTGAGACCGACTTCGATCGTGATCGTATTGTATTTTGAGTCACCCGTGAGCGAGATTCCACTCATGTTTTTTCCACCCGAATCTAGTTCGAAAACGCGGGGGATATTGTTTACAACTGAGACACCCGTTGCCAAGACCACCACGTCTTGCATGAGGATCGTGGTCTCGCGCCGTGCATTTGCTCCTTTGCCGGCGTCAAGTGCGACGATGATGTCAATGCGATCTCCAGGGCGAATCAACTTCGCAACACCGCGAACTTCATCGACTGGGATCGACACC
>CALCCV010000350.1 GCA_937900305.1 uncultured Pseudobdellovibrionaceae bacterium
GCACTGCTAAATATCCAAGAAGTGCGATCAGTGCCCAAGTTTCCTTTGGATCCCAACCCCAAAATCGACCCCAAGAGTAATCTGCCCAAATGCCACCCAAAATAATCCCTGGCGCAAGGAAAACGATTCCGATCTGCACACTTCGATAGATGGCCTGGGCGAGATCTTTGATCACCTTTTGATGCTGCTTTTCACCGCGAAGATAATAGATCAATCCGATATCGCCGAGTGCAAATGCCAAAAAGAAAGCCGCGTAGCTAATCGAAATCGGCATGACGTGTATCAGTAACCAATAGTTGCTTCGCAAGACCGCCTCCAACGGTTCGATGGAAGGATCCAAGACTACGGGCGCCGTATCGGCAATGATCAAACTAAAGGCTGCCACGAGCGAGCCCGCCGTGATGATGAAACGAAATTTATAAACGGCTTCGAGAATGAACGCAAAAACCAGCGCCCCCCACGACACCCAAACCACCGTCTCGTACATGTTTGAAACGGGTGGCCGACCGGTCAGAAAAATCCTCAAGCCAAAACCATAAGAGTGCAATAAAAAACCGAGAATGGTGAGAACCACACCAACTTTAAAAAAGCTCGGTTTTGAAACCGCCCATCCCATCAAAAGCAAAAATGCAGCGATCGCATAAATCACATAGGCAATGCGAAAAGGATGAAAATCATTATAATGAACTTCCACCTTGATAGGTGTTTCGTAATTGTACTTTTCGGGATACTGAGCTTTGACTGCGCCCATATAAGAGGTCACCGCGAGATCCAATATTCCACGCTTTTCGTCAAGCTCGGCATCGCCCCCGCTCGACTTCGCCCCCAGAACTCCGACAAAGGCTTTTGAAAGTTCCATAAAAGGCTTTTGAAATTCTTCGGGGAGCTCCGCAACACTGAGCCAAGTGTCCGTGTCTTTGCTGGGCAAAACTCTCAACATTCGCCCCGAAGCCACCTCTTGAAAAATAAAAAACTGATTTTCTAACCGCTGCAGTGCTTGAAAATAAGGAGTGAGTTTTTCTTTGGACTCTCGTTTTGCTTGAAGTTCTTGGCGCAGTAAAATAAATCGATCCGTCCCGAAAAGCTCATCGCCTGTGAAGTAGCGCTTGTCTTCCAATCCCAAACCTTTTAGAACTTCGCGATTGCGCGCTTCAAAAATGGCTTTGTCTTTCCATGCCTCCGGACTCAGCATCCAAGTGAAGATCACTTCTGTACCTGGTTTTTTTTCGTACTCTTCTTTGCCGTAAACCAACTTCAGGGTTTCTCGAGCAAACGTGTCGTAAGGCTTCACTCGCCCACCATCTTGCACAGGCAGGTAGCGAATCAAGTCACCAACGGCAGCAGAATGCGCCGGTGCCACGAAGAACAAAAGCAGTCCGGTCAGCGAGGCCAGTGCAAAACTCAAACTGTTTCTGGCGGTCTGATTCTTCATTTTATTTTCCTCGCTTTTTGTTTGAAATAGAAAAGCATGATAATTCCCAAAGACATAATCAGCGACCCGAGATATTTCAACCATCGACCTGGATCATAATTTACACTGAGAACCGTCGCCGTCGGTTGGCCATTGGGGCCATCCTGAAAGCTCGCTTGGTAAAAGGTCAGTCCCGCATGTTTCATCGGTTCGTTCATCGAAATCAAAATTTCATCGCCACCGTCCACTGTCACCAGACTCGAATACTCTTTGGCTTTGCTCGACCCCTCGTAACGCTCAACCTTAAACTCCTTTAAGAAAACAGAAAAGGGCAGTTCTTGGCGTTTGTTGGCGTACGCAAAGAGATACACGGCCTTGGGGGTAAAAAATTTGGTGACATCATTCAACAACACCCAACGCTCGCGATTTTGAAAAGTCACTTTTAATGCTGATGTCGTCAAACCTTGGATGGCGCGCTCTTTTTTCTCAATTTGCCACTTCTCTTCCGCCTTGGGAAGATAACGCAACACTCGAAATTCTAAACCCATCCACCCCGTTTGCAAGGACTCACCCTCTTTCAACCGTCCTTTTTTAAAGGCATCGATCGTTTCCTTGTGAAAGAGAGCGTATTCGATTTCCTCATCATTGACCGGTTTCACATAGATTTCGTTGCGGCCATTGCTGATGAGTGGGATCTCGCCCAAGACGACCCGAGCAGGACCAAAATCCTGTTGCGCATTTTCACCAGGGCGGCGCTGAACCAACCATTCGATGGAATTCGCGCGTCCGTTGGTTAGCTGAAATCTCACGCCCGCTCCCCGACCCGTCTCTTGAGACGCCACCACCAGCCGATTTGCAGCCGCATATTTGTAAAAATCATCAACGACCAGCTCACCTTCGTCGATTGGAATTCGAATGGGTTTTTCCGTGCGGGGCGGAGACGAAAAAAAATCCACGTCCGACGAAAAAATCTTACGATAATCTGAACCGTCAAAAGAGGTGTACACAATCAATTCGGTCTCTGGAAGCGTCACATTTCGTGCACTGTCTTTGATGTTGATCAACATCGAGCCGTCAATCCCGTACCGCAGGGTCAGCACCGATCCAGCAAGTAAAAATAAAATTCCGATGTGAGCCAGTACGAAAGAAGCGTGCCGAGGACGCCAAGGCCATCGATCCACCATCACCGCAATCAAATTGATCGCAAGCAGTCCCATGATCGAATACATCCAGACGGTGTCATAAACGAGTTTTTTGGCCGTGTTTGCGTCGCTGTAGTTGGACTCAACAAATGTTCCCACCCCAACAATTGTGGCGAGAGACAAAATAATCGAAACCGCAAGCTTGAGCGAGGCCAACGATTTTAAAATCCTTTTCCCAGTCATATCTTTGGCACTCCTGCAACAATCTGAGAAAGCGCGACAGTGAGTTTCTCTTGAGTTTTCAAAAATCCGAAACCCTTCGCTTTTGTTCTTTCATCCATATAAAGTTTGCGATTCAACTCGACTTGAATGCAGTGATGCCCCTGAGTCGGCCGACCATACTGCTCGGTGATACGCCCACCATAGTAAGGCCAGTTATAACCAACTTTGAACCCCGCCGTGACGTAGGAGAGAATCACCAGATCTCGAAAAGGCTGCGAGCAACTTTTGCCGTGGGAGTCGCTCACCACGATGTCTGCTCGAGATTCGCCAGGATCACGGTGCTCAGCCGTACCCAACGATGGCATCGAGTGGAGATCCAAATGCAAAATGTTGGTGTGAGTTGCTAGGAGATCAGATGCCATCTTTTTCACCGCTGCATGAAAGGGGTCAAATATCAACGCCACCAACTCGACATGCTGCTCTTGCGTCAGCGGTTTCGGCAAAAGGCGTTCACGATGGGTCGTCATTGTCCAATGAAAACCGCGGGGAAAACTGCCCGAAAGATTTTTGCTGCCTTCGAGTGAGTCGGCATCGGTGTCGGTCGGCCAGCGATTGAGATCGACCGCATACCGATGCCATTCCGTTTGGACGTGCGGCCATTGGAACTGCGCGAGCGCCGGCGCATACAGCTGATCGACATAGCGATCCACATCGCCCATCAAGATCTCTTCGGGCAAGTGACGCAAAAATGCTGTTTGATCTGGAATTTTTTCGCCCGCATGCGGAATTGTAGATCGGAAGAGCGTCGTGTAGGGAAAGAGTGTCTTCGCCTGTGTAG
>CALCCV010000351.1 GCA_937900305.1 uncultured Pseudobdellovibrionaceae bacterium
TCAAGAATTGTATCTCCTGAAAAAAGCACATTGACGCGCTTTTGAGCCAACTGAGTTCGATACACTTGAATGGTGCTGAACCCTTTCAACTCTTGAGAAGATCTGTCGTAACCCAGAAAAACATGGTTCTTCTCACTGAGATCTTGGCGAAATTGTGAAAAGTTGACGTCTTCGTAAAATTTGGAAAAAATTCTGAACATCTTTAGAACGATTTCATCAGAAACTGATTCCATCGCAACGGCCTTTACGTAAAGCTTTCCTTTAGCGCTCATCCTTAGCACCTCTCTGGTCAACACCCATTGAGAATGTTCATCTCTGAATATTCTCTGCAAACCACATCCTGAACTACATCATGTAGTTCTCACTCTGCTTTTTATAAGTACTAAAAATTATAATTTTACATGTTTGAAAAGCGCAAGGAATTAACGCCTCACGGGCGATCATTAAAAAAAGTTAATCAAAGGCCGCTCAGATCGCCGTGAAAGCCCAACGAACGGCCAATTGTTTTGATTTCATCAAATTCTCACTTGGTTGTTCAAATATTGTATTTCTGTCAAGGACCTTGCGTTGACGACCGGAGAAAATCAGCACAAGATTTTCACACAGAGGTGAGAATGGATATCGACTACCGCAGTTTTCGTGAAGATAGCGATTGGCAAAGCGTCCAGAGTCTGCTGGCGCAAGTGCCAATGTCCTCTGGTTTTCCGTTGGCTTCACAGCGAACGAGCACGTATTCGCGATCCTTCCCCAAACTAGAGGGAACAGCCAATGACTACATTGCCCACAATGGAAAAACCGTTTTAGGATACTTGCACTCTACTGTCTCAGAGCGACGAATCTCCCAACAAAAGATTCAAATGGCTTATCTGGGGGACGGCCGCATGCACCCTGACTTTCGCCGGCACGGAATCGCCAGCAAAACTTTACAAGCCACCTTAGCTGATCTCCGCGGCCGAAACATCGAGCTGGGATACTTTCTTGTCCTCGACAACAATGAAACGATATTCCGTTTTTTTGAACGCCAAGGCTTTCCGATGCGCAAAGTGACGAGTTACGTAGCCACTTCACTCTTTGTTTTTGCTCGACCTCATCATAAATCCTCCGGTGCATTTGAAGAGTTTACGCCAAAGACAGACGATTTTACTGACTTGATTTCAGAGTGGAGTCAGCAACAGTTCGCGCCCACCATCAGCGTTGATGAATTGGAAGATTTTTTTTGGGCTTACCCTGAAATTCGAGTTTTTCGCGAACGAACTTCGCAGAAATGGGCCTTTGCGCTGTGGAATCAAGAGAGCTTTCGACGACTGGCGTTCACTAAAAACAATCGCCTTCTCAGAACAGTTCGCCCCTTTTGGAATTTGCTGGCGGCGTTTGGACTTGCCTCCCGCTTCCCAGCGGTGGGACAGACTTGGTCGTCACTGGAAGTGGTCTTCACCACCCGTCGAATGTTTCATCCCGAACTCAAATCGTTCCTGGTGCAAGAGGGCCGACGCCAAAACATGCACACAGTGAACTTGATCGAATCGGGCCTGAGCCAAGAGTCGCTGCCCTCTAAGCATTGGGCCGAATACAAAATGAAGCTGGGATACTATCTTTTTACACCCCAAAAAGAATTCCCCACTTGGCTGTCAGATAAATTAAATCCACCTTATTACCTAGATTTAGGATTTGTTTAATTTCATTCGAGCTCTTTTTTTGTAAATCGCTGCTCTTTTGTGATCTTTTTGGTATCTAAGGTTCGACGCTGATGGTGACCTCGATCTCTGAAGTCTCTGTTAAAAGATCCTCGTTGATTTTCAACTCAGCGGTCTCTTGTCGAAATTGATTGGCGGTCAATTCGCGACCATCAACGATCACCTTCTTAACTGTCCCACCGGTTTTAATTGCGAACCGATTTTTTACACTTTTCTCCAATGATTGGGCGATCGCTTCAAAATGCGGTCGCCAATTGGCATCACAGATATTGAAACTCGCGCCCTTCGTTTTTTGACTGAGCTCCTGATAGACCAGTCCGGCTGTATCTCCACATGGAGATTTCTCTTTGCTGAGTGTGACAAATGAAAACACTTTCAACCGACTGACATCAAACGAGCGGCCATAGATTTCTAAAAATTTCGCGGCCGACAATTCACTCGACTCATCATCCGTGACAAACACGAACGCCTTGCGCGCGTTTGGCCTTAAGAAATTCGTTGCCGCGGTTTCGACCCTGGGGTCATAGTAGTTTTTGCATCGCTCCTGAGTGCAATACGGATACTTCAGCGTCTCCTTACAATCCTTTTTATCTTTACAGACCATTTTACTGGCCCAAAAAAGTCCGTCCTTGCTACCCACCAGATTGTCGAAGGCCGTGAGATGACTGCCACCTGCAAAACCTCGCACATCCACCGTAAACTTCGCATCGTAATCACTGGGATCTGTTTTCGAAAGCACGTACGTTCGCAAACTGCTAAATTGAGCCACGTGATCCGCAAAATCTCGCAAGTTGTCTTTCACGTGCGCGATCTCCTCCGACATGGAAGTCGAATTGTCGACCACCCACACCACATCGAGTTCGGCTTCCTTTAAAAATACATCTGCTTTAAATTTCAAAATTTCTTCTTTGTTCTGGACGACCGGAGGCGGCGGGCTCACCGTCTCCGGCTCAGTCGCTTTCGCCGGTGTTGGTGTCAGCTCGGCCGCCTTTTCAAATTTCATTCCGTTGTTGCACGCCACCAGCCCCAGACTCGACAAAAAAACCGCTTCAACAAAAATCTTTGATCTCGTCACAACCTACCACCCTTCTTCATCCCAGCCTTCCTATCGGACGAAAATCGCAGGACTTTCGGTCCCTAAGATTTGGACAGTTTTTCGGGAAAATCGGGACTAAGTTCTGTGTAGGGAGCAGACAGTTCGCGAAGTGCCCTAGACCATAGCCGCAAAAATCTAGACGAACGCCAAGCTCTCCCAACCGAAGCCTAGAGTATTTCTGCCCATCGAGAGCATTTGCAACTAAGGTGATCTCAGACCATTTTTGCGAAGGAGTGGATGTGCACAATTTGCGTTGGACTCTTCTTACGTTGGCCCTCGGCCTAGCCCCGGTGGCTTCAAGTTTGGCTGCGACACCACCCGACTCGTTGAAACTTCAGTATCTTTTCACCCGTGACTCATCGATCGTCTGCGAAACGGAAAAACGGCTGATCCTTGGCGAAGAACAAACACTCTGTGAAAACAGCGTCGCTGGCAAAAAATACATTCTGCGCGGCAAACTCGCAAAGGATCCCACCGGTGCCATTCGCTTCGAGGGCAAAGTGGAAGAGGTTTCTTTTGATGGACAAATTAAAGTTCTGAGTCAACCCACTCTGATGTCCACATTGAATGAAAGTGCTGAAGTGTCGCAATACAATCAAAACGGCCAAGGCCTTCAGATCAAATTGAAAGCCAGCGAATAGAATCCGAATTGAATCAGCCGTCATTTTGCAGGGCAGTTGACAGGCCTCGCCTGCAGAGGGAAGCTTCTGGCATGGAGGATCCATTATGAAATTGATCAAAATCGCCGTCGTTTTGTTACCTATGCTGATGGGCGTATCTGCGCGGGCCGGTCTTTTACTCGAACCTTATTTGAGCTATGAGTC
>CALCCV010000352.1 GCA_937900305.1 uncultured Pseudobdellovibrionaceae bacterium
TGATCCAAAAATCAAAATCCGCATGGCTTTGTGAATATTCAAAATCTCTTCGCGAGAAAAACCCTTTCGCTGAAGACCAATTTTGTTAGACGCTCGAATCACAGCATAATTTCCCTGAGCGCGACTAAACGGCATGATGTCTTTGTTGATGACCGCGGAGCCAGCAATGTAGGCATTCTTGCCGACTTTTGTGAACTGATTAAAAGCGCAAACACCACCTATAAAAACGCCATCTTCGATTTCACAGTGTCCACCGAGGTGCGAATCATTGGCGATGATCACTCCGTCACCAATTCGGCAATCGTGGCCCACGTGTGTATAGGCCATCAAATAACAATTGTTACCAATCTCAGTTTTGCCGCTGCCCTTGCTGGTTGCTAAATTGACCGTCGAAAATTCGCGAAAGGTGTTATTGCTACCGATGACCAGCTTTGTTGGCTCGCCCTTGTAAGAGATGTCTTGCGGCGGACCGCCGATGACGGCCCCAGGACAGAAGTGATTGTTTTCGCCAATCTCCATGATGCCAAATCGACTGCCAAGGGTCACATGACCCTCCACGAAAGTTCCCGCACCAATTTTTACTTTGCCTTGAATTAAACAGTAGGGACCGATTTCAACATCCGGTCCACATTCAATTTCGCCTGTAACGACAGAGGTGGGATGAATCTTCATTTTTGAGTGTCAAACTCCTTAACGACATCATCAGTGATCTCAAGTGTTTTCTCAACAAATAAAACCATCTGATTGTTTTCCAGCACCAGGTTGAGCTTCTTGTCCTTAGCTACTTTTTCGATCGCTTTTTTCATTTTCTCGAGGATTGGAGCTAGCAATTCATTTTGCTTCTTTTGCAGTTCCATTTGATTTTTTTGAAATGTATCGCGGTACTTGAACATCTCTTCGTCAAACTCAGCACTTTTTTTACTCAAAGCATCTTCGGACAAAACCGATTTCTTCTTATCGAGATCTTCTTTCATCTTCTTTAGGTCGCCTTCTTTTTTCTGAAGGTCTTTGTTGCGCTTCTCAAGCTCGCCATCCAGCTCGGTTTTGACCTTTTTACCGGCGGCCGTTGAAAACAACGCCTTCTGCATATTTACGACACCCAACTGAACCTGTGCATGCACCGGAGCCGAAATGGCCACCAGCGACGCAAGTGTGATCAAAACTAACCGCATAATTCCTCCTCAAGAAAAAAATAAAAAATAAAATAAAAATCCAAACCAAAAATCAATTTCTGCAAAACGAAATCCGATCGCCAACACCTTTACTTTAGAAAGGAGCTCCGATGGAAAACTCAAAAACCACAGGATCTGGGTGAAATATGGGATCCCTTTTCATTGGGAAACCCCATTCAAATCGCAGCGGACCAATCGGCGAGAACCAACGAACCCCTAGACCCACATCACTAAAAATGTCTTCAGCAATAAAATCATCTTGCGCAATCCCAGCGTCATAAAAAGCCACAAAAAACATGTCAGCTTCACGAATCAGCGGAAATTGAAGCTCCGACTGAACCAACATCTGCTGAGTTCCGCCAAAAAACTTTTGTGAATAGTCGATCGCGCTCTGGCCCGTGCGACCAGGACCATTCGGTGGCGCCGATTGTTGGTAACTCAACTCTTTGTTCGACAGCTTCTGCTTGCCCACCCGACCGCTGCGGTAACCACGCAGGGAGTAAGGTCCACCCAAGAGAAGGCGTTCATTGAATGGAACATCCTGGTCGTTCACAGATCCCACGCGGGCGTAGGACAGGTTGTTTCGCCAAACCACGTCCCAAAACAGCTTTTTAAAGAACTTTCCATCCAGGCCGCCGCGATAATAATTCAGATTTCCACCAAAACCTGTGTAAGCATAACTTGTCCGACCGTAAGCCCCTTCGCTCGGCCGAATGCGATCGTTGCGGGTGTCATACTCTAAACTCAAACCCAGCGTGCGACTTTGCCCATTGACCGTAGATAGCGGAAAGAGATCATAATCGGTAACGACTTCCTTGGTTTCAGCACCAGTGACCGGATCTTTTTTTACGCGCTCAACTTCCGTCAACTTCGTTTCCGTCACCGCGAAGCTGATATTGCCGCGAATGTTTTTGCCCAACGGATGGCCCAAGAAAGTTGAGGCGCCAACTTTGTCTTCGTTGAAATCATCCCTCGTTGAGCTGATCGATTTAAAAACTCGCCCACCGATAGACCACTCGCTGTCGTTCCAATAAGGCTCTGTGAACGACAAATCAAAGCGTGAATAATTCGCGCTGAGATCGATGCTGACACCCAAGTTTTGCCCCTTACCGAGGAAGTTGGGCTGCTGAACACTCCCTTGAAAATTCATACCCTGGGCTGAGCCATAGCCGGCGGCGAGCTGAATCTGGCCCGTCGAACGCTCTTTGACCACGATATCAACGTTCATAATTTCTGGTTTATCGGGAACCGAAGACGTTTTGAAATTCACTTCTTCAAAAAAACCGAGACGCTGAATATTGGCAATCGACTCACGCTTGCTGGTCTCGTGATACAGCTCACCTTCACGGATGCGGAGCTCTCGGCGCAAAACTTTGTCCCTGGTTTTTGTATTGCCCACGACATTGAGCCGTCCAAAGTAAACTTTTTCACCCTTATCAAATTCAAACACCAAATCCACTTTTCGGGTGTCATCGTGAAAAATACTTTTGGGCACGACGTTCGCATAAGCGTACCCGAGATCTCCATACTTTGCGGTCAGATCACTCAAATCCTGCTGCAAAACATCGTAGGCGAAGATTTCGCTCTCGTCGATTTTGATGGTTTCAAAAAGCTCTTCGCGCGGAAAAAGCATATCTCCCGCAAAATCAATGGATCCGACCGAGTACTGCTCACCCTCTTCCACCGAAAAAGTGATGTACATGCTCTTGCGATCCGGTGTGACCGTCACCATCGGGCGCTCGATCTTTGCGCGCACATATCCTTTTGAGTAATAATAAAAGGTCAGAAGCGTCACATCCCGATCAAAGGCCTCTTGCTTAAACCCACCCGTGCCAAAAATCGGGGAAAAGAATCCGCCTTCTGCCGTTTGCATCCGAGATCGCAAATCATCTTGGGTCAGCGCTTTATTGCCGAGAAAGGTGATCTTTTTGACTTTCACCTTTTCATTTTCATCAATTTTGAAATTCACTTTTACGGTCTGATCTTTAGTGACTTCCTGAACCGTGCCTTGCACGCGGGCGAGATAAAACCCTTTGTCCTCGTACATCTTTTGGATTTTATCCTGGGCTTCTCGAATTTTTGCCAGATTCACAATCTCGAAAGATTTCATCGACGAATTTTCGAGAAGCTCTTCATCTTTGAATTCATTGTTTCCATCGAAAGTGATTTCAACGATGGTCGGCTTTTCGGTGACTTCGATTCTCAGATCGCTTCCGTCGCGGTGGAGTTGAATATCGGCAAAATACCCCGTCGCAAAAAGATCTTCGATGGCTTTGCGAATTTCGGGTCGAGTGACAGGCTGTCCGGTTTTGAAATTCAGTTTCGCAACGATCGCATCTTTTTCAATTTTTTTATTTCCCTTCACACTGACCGTCGCAAAAGTCATCGTTTCGGGAAGTCCGGCTGGAGTTTCTGAAGTTTCTGACGCTTCCGACTTCGACTTCGCTCGTCGAGCTGTTTTAGCCTTGGCCGCAGGCTGCCTTGCCCCATTCACCTCAGCACCCGATTCGGTGTTGAGGTCAGATGCGGAGACGGCGTCACCACTGGAGGCAGAGGGTGCAATCACTTCATCTGATGAAGTGACGGGCGCACCAGTTTGCGCAGGTATTTGCGCGCTCATTTGCGCGACAGAGTCCGACGACAGCGCAAGGATGCAGACTGGCCAACACAGACTGAAACTCAAGATGAGATGAACCAAGCTCTTGAAATGCAAATCAAACTCCTATGAGGCCGCCGTTTTGAGCCGCCTCACCCTAGCGAATGCTAGCAACCCTGTCAAAATTCCCTGCGAAGGGAAAGGTTTTTCCCTGTGAAACGCATCGTCAACTCCCCTGATCTCGATTTTTCTGCATCAGTAGTGAGCGTTTGGACGATTTCATGTCACCCACTCTCCATCTTTCATTTTGTAGACCTTGCTGAATCGCGAGGCAAAATTCAAATCGTGAGTCACCACCACCAACGTCAGATTCAGACGCTCTTTCAGCTGAAAAAACAAATCCTGAATTCGCTGACTTGTGACCGAGTCCAGATTGCCCGTGGGCTCATCTGCAAACAAAATTTGTGGCTTTCGAATCAACGCTCGGGCAATGGCCACCCGCTGCAACTCGCCGCCCGACAACTCACTGGGAAAATGATGCATCCGCTCGCCCAAACCCATGAAGTACATCAACTCCGTCGCCTTCACGCGCGAAAGATTCAAATCGTCGCCCGCAATTCGACACGGAATCAGAACATTCTCAAGCGCGCTGAATTCGGTGATGAGGTGGTGAAATTGAAAAACGAAGCCCATGTGCTCAGACCGAAACTTCGACAGATCATCATCCTTCATCTGCAAAAGATTCTGCCCCGAAAAATACAGCTGCCCCTGATCGGGCCGATCGAGTGTGCCGAGAATGTGCAAGAGCGTGCTCTTGCCCGCCCCACTCTGACCCAAAATGCAAATCGCTTCACCACTCTCAACCGAAATGTCGATCGATCGCAAAATTTTCAACTGTTGCGGTCCCTGCTGATAAGCCTTCGACAGCTGCACACCTTGGATGATTTTACTCATATCTCAATCCTTCGACAGGTTGAATTCTTGCGCCCTTGATGGCCGGAGCCAGCGTGGCCAGCAAGCTGATCACCATCGTTGTCACGGCAATCACGATCCAATCCCGAAACTCAATGCTCACTTCAATTGTATCTACGCGATAGACAGACCCTTGCAGCAAGCCAAAATGATTTTGCAAAACTTGAAAGAGAAAAGAAAAGAGAACACCTGCCAACGTCCCTAAAAAGACGCCACCTCCGCCGATCAAAACTCCCTGGAGAGTGAAAATGGTCAAAATTCCCTTGCGACTCACACCCACTGTTTTTAAAATGGCAATGTCGGGAAACCTTTGCACCACCGTCACGTACAGCAAACTTGAGATGTTGATGGCCGCGATGATCACAATTAAAAAGACCACGCAAAAGATGATCGGTTTTTCGATGCGAACGGCTTCAAACAGATTTTCATTCAGATCTTTCCAGTCCCGAGTTCGGTAGTCGCCCTCCAGATTCGCGTTCAAGTTGAACGCAGCCTCCCGCGCCCGATCGGCATCTTTGAGTCGGACAATCAAGCCCCGATAGCGATCTCCCATTCGGCCAAATTTTTGCACCA
>CALCCV010000353.1 GCA_937900305.1 uncultured Pseudobdellovibrionaceae bacterium
ACACGACGCTCTTCCGATCTTCCGGCGGTGACGCTTTATGAATTCAAACCGAATGCAGATGTGAAGATCAGCAAAATTACAGAACTCGCAGATGACTTGGCTTTGGCTTTAAGTAGTGAATCGCTGCGAATCATTGCGCCGATCCCAGGGCGTGATGTGGTTGGAATTGAAACGTCGAACAGCCAGCGTGAGACTGTGTTTTTGAAAGATCTTTTGGCTGAAAATGACTTTTGGTCCGACGATTTCAAATTGCCGCTGGCATTGGGTCGCCAGGCTAACGGAGATCCACGGATTGTGGATTTGCGAAAGATGCCGCATCTTTTGGTGGCGGGAACCACGGGCTCGGGCAAGTCTGTATTCACCGTTTCGGCCATCACCGGATTGTTGTTAAAGCACTCTCCTAAGACATTGCGGTTGATCTTGGTGGATCCGAAGCAAGTGGATTTGGCCGTCTTTAATAGTGTTCCTCATTTGATTGCTCCACCAGTCACAGATCCTAAGAAGGCCGTAGGAATTTTGCGTTGGGCTGTTCGTGAGATGGAAAAACGCTATCGCTCGATGAAAAAATTTGCGGCTCGTGGACTCGAAGGCTTCAACCAGTCTGTTGAAAAACTGAATGCGGAAGAGTTGGAAACGCACCAGGCTGACCAAGAAGGCGCAGGTCCTCAGGACGATTATTATTTTCACACGCTGCCTTATATCGTCATTGTCTGTGAAGAGTTCGGTGATTTGATGGCTGTCGACAAACAGAATGTTGAGCAGAATGTCGTGCGATTGGCTCAGATGGCGCGTGCTTGCGGGATCCATTTGATTTTAGCTATGCAATCGCCGCGCAAAGAGGTTGTGACGGGATTGATCAAGACAAACATTCCTGGGCGAATTGCTTTTAAGGTGGCTTCGAAAATGGATTCGCGAATCATTTTAGATGAAATGGGCGGTGAGCGTCTTTTGGCTCAAGGGGACATGTTGTTTCTGTCTCCGGGATTTGCCAAACCAGTGCGCCACCATGGCCCGTTTTTGAAAGAGCATGAAATTCAAGCCGTGGCTCAATTTTGGATGGACCAAGCTCCACCAGAGTTTGACACATTGGCTTTGAAAATCGTTGAAGGTCGCGAAAGTGAAGCCGGCGGTTTTAATGGTGGAGATTCGTCGCTGTCGTTTGATGAGAATGAGTTTGACGAAAAGTACGATGAAATTCTGGCGTGGACTTCGGAGCTAAAAGAAGTGAGCGCGTCGTTGATTCAGCGAAGATTTCGCCTGGGGTATCCCAGGGCCGCGCGGCTCATCGAGATTTTCGAAAAAGAAGGCGTGGTGGGTCCCGCTAACGGCAGCAAACCACGATCCGTTTTAGTCGGCTCTCATCGAGAGCTTTGAAGCAGGTCTGTTGAAATTGACCTTAAAATGGCGTC
Organism: uncultured Pseudobdellovibrionaceae bacterium; assembly: GCA_937900305.1. Taxonomy (GTDB): domain Bacteria; phylum Bdellovibrionota; class Bdellovibrionia; order Bdellovibrionales; family Bdellovibrionaceae; genus CALCCV01. The sequence continues at coordinate 1,410 of CALCCV010000353.1, forward strand.
GAACGATTTTGCTAAGTGGCAATGTTGGCGCGAAAAAAATGTTATGAATTTTTAATGATGACTCACAAAGCCGATTTCGGCCCCTTGACACTGTTGCGACAGTTGAGTGTGATATCGACACATTACAAGGAGGACCTATGAAGAAACTGTTTTGCATCCTAGCTCTCGCGATCGGTTTTCAAGCGCACGCCATGGACGTGGCTCAAGTTGCTGTAGCCGTTAACTCTTCACCAGCCATGCAAGTTGCACGGTTGTTGGCTTTGGATTGGAAAGTGGGCGATCAAGCCTCTTACAGTCTGAAAATGAGCATGGTTAATGGGACGATGTTGATGAACGTTCGTGAAATTACAGCTGAGGGCATTTGGCTTGATCAAGATGTGGATCTTGGCCCATTCGGAAAACAAGAGTCAGACCTTCTCGTCGACCAAGAAACTGGCGAAGTGAAAAAGATTCTCGTGAACGGTCAAGAGCAACAAATTCCAGAGAACAACTCAGAAATCGTTGAAGCTAAAGATGATCGAATCACAGTACCGGCTGGCACCTTTGATTGCATCTATGCAAAAATCAAAGACACCAAAACTCAAGAAATTACTGAAGCTTGGATCAATCCAGAGCTGATTCCTGTTTCTGGAATGCTGAAAACGATTCAGCCTTCGCAAATGGGCAATGTGACGCTTGAGCTCACTTCTTTCGTGAAAAATTAAGGGAAATACATCACACTCTGGAAATGCGTTCAAACAAACACATTTTCAGAAGTTGTAAGTCGACCCTGCGTTGGGTTCAGTACTTATTTGAGATGAACGTAAAAAAAGGGATTCTGGTAACAGCAGTCCCTTTTTTATTTTTTGGTGCTGAAAACGGGCTGGCCAAAAGCAAAAAAATGGTAGCCTTAGAGGTCACTGCGAACTTTACAAAGGCGACTCAAGAGGCTGAAGCTCTGCTTGCAAAAAAGAAGCGAAATGAAGCCCTGACAATTCTGCGCGAAGCCGAGGGCCTGAATTTGCAGATTGAACAACGGGCCCAATTGGCCGCGATAAAAAAATTGGTTTCACAAGCCTTCCTGGCTGAAAAATCGCAACAGAGCTATGAAGTGGCCATTTCCCTGCGCACCAAAGATTTACAACAAGAGCTGAGCAAGCTCCAAGAGGCCTCCCTTGTCGACGGCAGCAATTTTTTAATACGCCTGGAAATGGGCCGAGTTTTATTGGCCCAGGGAAAATGCAATGAAGGCCTTAGTTTAGCCGAAGAGATGCTTAAGCAAAATTCCGAAGATGGTCATGCGAAGTTGTTGGCGGACCAAGCCCACTTTTGCAATGGCAATCCCTTCAAGTTTCTTAAGGCCGAGCAACTTGGCAAAGACGAGGATCCCGATTTGCGGTGGAGCTGGCAGTTTTTATGGATCGAAGCCACGCTCAAAAACAAAGCGTACGGACTTGCTGAAAGCACATTTCTTACTATCGATGACAAGGTCAAAACTCGCTATCCGGATGCAGATTTTTTTGAAATGGCGATCAAGATCGGCAGAGGATCTAAAGAGAGTGTCTGGATTGATACCTACCGCAATAAATGCGCGAGTTTTTCGCTGGTGGAAGGGCGACGATGGCTTCTGGATCCAAATCTTTGTTGGAGGAAGCCCGAATCTTTGTTAAATCTCTCGCCATGAAACTTCGCTCGTACGCCACTTGCAAAAAGGGCATTCAAAAAATTGTCGAAATTGGCTTGATGTTGTCTTTGCTCGTGAATTTTGGCGGCTGCGGAGTCAAAGGCCTGCCAGCGGCTCCAGAATCACCGCCCTGGATCGGTCAAGGAGATTATTACCGCGACCTTCCAAAGATGAAAAACGAAGAAGAAGAGGAGCGGAAGCGCAAGGCCGCTTTGAAAGCCTCACCTCCACCTGCAAATTCAGGCAGTATTTTGCCGACCGAAAAAACTCCGTCCTCGAGTGAATATAAATGACGGACTTCGGAGCAAAAAATATTTTCCATAAATACTCAGGTGCAGAAAATACCTTTTTACTAACTTGGACCTCATTCTGGAAGATGGAAGCGGATCAGAGGAATAAATTCGTTATTCGCCTTTGCTCACCGTTGACTGGTTTAAATGTCGATGGGTTGGTGGGCCTCGAACCGATTGCAAATTCGAAGTCTGAATTTCGGTGGCACTTTTACAATGCCGATGGATCGCTAGCTGAGATGTGTGGCAATGCAGCCAGATGTGTTTCGCAGTTTTTGCTCGCTGAATTTCCGGATCAAAAAGAAATTCAATTGCACACTAAAAATGGCCCGCTTTGGGGAACTGGTTGGGGAAAAAATCAGATCGAAGTGAAATTTTCAACGCCGATTCGTCAAGTTGAATGCAACGGACACGCCGTAGTTTGGTCGGGCGTGCCGCACCTTTTGGTTGCTGCTTCACAGAGTGAGTTTGAATCTGAAACTGGACGAATGAATCTACGTGCGCGGGCGCGGGATCTTCGTGGGCTAAATCCTTTTACAGAAACCGTCGGGACGAATGTTACATTTTTTGAAAAACGCAAAGACAAAAAATACTTTGCGGTGACGTTTGAACGTGGGGTCGAAGACTTTACCCAGGCTTGCGGCACGGGGGCGATCGCAGTCGCTCATTTTGTTTCCGGAGATAAACCGGACTCTGAAAGAAAAAATACTTCGGTGGAAATGCCTGGTGGTTGGCTGGAAGTAGAGTTTAAAGATGGCTTCACTTATTTGAGGGGCGATGCCATTCACCACTTTAGCGCAGATTTGGTTTTGCCCGCTCTGACTACCTCACAAAAGGAAGATGCGAAATGAAAACGGTTGGAGTTTTTGGCAAAGACGGGAGAATGGGCCGCGAGATTGTGAACTTGCTTGAGCAAAAACCAAACCAGTGGCGCGTCGTCGGATTTGATAAAAATTCAACAGCACTGCTGCCAACCGCTGACATTTGGATCGACTTTTCGACTCCGGCGGGTCTGGCCGCACTTCTTGCGGAAACAGAGGCTTCAAAAGTTCCGATTGTGAGTGGCACAACAGGACTTGGCTTGGAAGAGATGAATGGATTGAAGCTGGCAAGCTCTGCGCGTCCCATACTTTGGTCGCCAAATATGAGTTTGGGAATTGCTTGGATGAAATCGGTTTTGCCACTCCTGGCAAAACTTCAAGGGTTTGATATTCAAGTCTTAGATTTTCATCATAAAAGAAAACTCGACAGCCCTAGCGGAACCGCAAAACTGTTGCAAGACACTCTCACACAGAGCGGGATTGAGACAAAGGGTGATCCCCTCGCGTTTCGTCTGGGAGGAATTTATGGAGTCCACAAAGTTTTCGCCGTTTCTGAATCAGAGTGGATTACAATTGAACACTCGGCCCTCAATCGCACAGTCTTCGCCGAAGGTGCAGTTTTAGCAGCGAATTGGTTGATCCAACAATCTCCTGGCATGTATTCTATTGAGAGCATGTTGGGAGATCTTTGAATTAATGATGCGCGATGAAACTTCTCTTCTCTTATTGCAGGCCGGTTCTTTGGGCGGACTCAATTCATTGAGGGAGTCCATAGATCTTTTAAAAGTTACATTTCCGAATTCTATTTTCTCTTCGATATATAAAGAAAAAGACAATGCTCGTCGCAGTTCTTATGATGGCAAACTTTTGTGTGTGGCGAAAGTTGAAGCGCCAGTTACGCTGAACGAATTTGCCAGCTTGGTTGAGTCTGTGATTTCGACCCAAAGCTTCCCTGCAGTTACGGTCACACTCCTTTCTCACCGCAATGAAGTTGAGCTTTTTCCCAGTGCAATTCCGCATCCCTATCTTCATACACACGGTGCTGTGGCTTTTTGTGTGCTTGAAGTAAATCCTGGTTTTTTTCATCCCGTGTATAAAAAAAGTCTGACCGAGCTCGTCAGAACTTTGATTCCGAGATCTTCGGCAGAATTCATTTCTTTAGGCAGATAGGAAACATCTAGCGGCTCTCGTCGTATAAATTTCTTTCTGGATTCCCGCGTCGGTGTGGTGATACAAGAGTCCGGTTCAAACATCCATTCATTCAGAATTTCGGCATTTTAAATCCACGACCCGTGAAGAGGAAAGTATGAAATTTTTTATAGATAGTGCAGATATGAAAGTAATCACAACGGCCAATCAGCGCGGCTGGGTCGACGGCGTGACAACCAATCCAACTTTGATCGCAAAATCGGGTCGACCATTTTTTGATGTGATCAAAGAAATTTGCAAAGAGGTACCAGGACCGGTTTCAGCGGAAGTCATCAGTCTAAAAGCAGATGAAATGGTTCGCGAGGGTCTTGAGCTGGCAAAATTGGCCTCGAATGTAGTCGTAAAAATTCCGATGACGGAAGACGGTTTGGTTGCTGTGAAGCGTCTGACTGCAGAGGGAATCAAGACGAATGTCACATTGGTTTTTAATCCCGTACAGGCTTTGCTTGTGGCAAAAGCTGGCGCGACGATGGTCTCGCCTTTTGTCGGTCGTTTAGATGACATTGGTCAAGATGGTATGAAGATGGTTCAGCAGATTGTACAGATTTATAAAAATTATGAATTTAAGACAGAAGTCTTAGTGGCGAGTATTCGTCACCCCGTCCATCTTTTGCAAGCCGCCGAGATGGGTGCACACATTGGCACACTTCCGTTCAAAGTTTTGCAACAGCTCTGTCAGCATCCACTCACGGACAAGGGAATTAAGCAGTTCATGGACGACTGGAATAAATCGCAGGCCAAAGCCTGATGAAGTCTCCCTTTTGGCTTTTTATCTTCATCGCGCCACTATTTCTTGCGGCCTGTATTTCGTCAGAAGTCGGCGTAGTGATTGAAGAAAGCCAAGGGAGTTTGCAAGAAACCCGACATCACATAGCCGCAATTCTAGGAGAGCCGAAGGACGTTAGTGAAAATGGCCGTGAAGTCTTCTCTAATTATTTCAGCGCAAAGGGCGTCTACATTGCTCCTCAAGATAATGTCAAAGAGAGATTTTTTTCTCATATATTGATTTTGGGAGAGCGGCGCCCTTACGACATCGATGTGAGAGTTTATCGCGAAACACGGCGAAAGAACGGGCTGTACATCGCGACTGGCCTAGACATGGCCCAATCCAAAAAGCTAGCCCTCAAGCTCAAAGCCGCGCTTAACGAAAGTCGCGAGAAGCGCAACGTGATTGACGATTTCCAAGCTTTCTAAATAACATAGAGGCAGTGAGAAAAGCCGCCTTTAAAGCCTTTTTACGGACAATAACCAATTCCATTTTCGGAGTGCCGATCGCTGTTGTTTTTATAATGGCTGCCAGCCTTACTGTATTTTTTCCGATCTCAATCAAAGAAAAGAAAATAATTCAGTGGCGAGAAGCACTTTCCGTCAAAATGGAAAAAAATCTGATCGGCTCAATCGCGTTTGATCAAATTCATTCGGTGATGGAAGTTGGCAAATTCAGTCCAACCGATGAGGGTAAAGAACCTGTCGCTCTTGAAGTTGACGAGAGTCACTGGAATCCGGAAACGCTGCTAACTAAAAAAATGGAACTCACCCCACTTGTCATTTCGCGTTTGGAGTTGGTGGATGAAAGTGAGTTGCCAGAGAATCAGCCAGTCGCTGGCGATCAACAGACAATCCAAATTTCGAGAACTGTCGCTGAAGCGAGAGATTCTAGTCCAGCGATTGAGAGAGTTGAACGTCCCATGGCGATCAACAGGCTCCAACAATTCGCCTTGAATGATGCGCCTGCTGTGCCCGATGTCTCTTTGTCACAAATGAAAAATGAATTGCCGCGAGATCTTCGCCGTCGAATCGAAGAATTGGAAGACAAGGGCCAAGACGTTGTGTGGAAGGGCGATTCGCAGGACGTTGGGCAACGGGCACGCAATTTGATCAGTCAAATGCGAGCCGATGAAATAAAACGTGGAAATGGCCCTCCAAGCGGGCCATCACAAGCTTCCTTCGGAGGTCGGTGGTCGGATAAAAAAGTTCCACCTCCGAATCCGCCACCGGTAGAACAGCGACCGACACCACAGTTGCCGACCGG
>CALCCV010000354.1 GCA_937900305.1 uncultured Pseudobdellovibrionaceae bacterium
CAATAAAAACCGTCACAGTCCCTGTTGTGTTCAACTGTGGACTTGTTGTTGCTGTTGGAGTTCCATTTGTGGCCAAGTTTAAACCCGAAATCCAATTGTCAATTTTTAGGGGATCAAACTGAAATGTCATAAGTGCCGAGTAGGATGTGGATGTATTTTTTTTCCACGTCCTTGCGTTTCACTTTCAATGACGGCGTCATCTCGCCCCGTTCAATCGAGAAATCCTCTAACAGAACAGTGAATCGCTTAATAGTTTCAAAACTCGCTAGCTCTTGGTTTGCCGTTTGAATCAATCGGCGAATTTCTTTTTGAATAATGTCTGAGTCGACAAGTTTCGACCAACTTTCAACATTGCTACCGCGCACTTTGGCCCATTCTTCGGTAACACGCTGATTGAGGGTTAGGAGAGCTACTAAAAATTTTCTTTTGTCTCCGTGGACAATCACTTGAGATATCAGCGGCGAAACTTTTAGCAGATTTTCAATCTTTTGAGGGGCTACGTACTTTCCACCCGAAGTTTTTATTAAATCTTTTTTACGATCTTTAATGATGAGTTCACCGGATGGCCGAATTTCTCCGATATCCCCCGTCTTAAACCAACCGTGTTCAAATGCTGCGTCAGTGGCTTCAGAGTTTTCAAAATAACCGGTGGTGAGTTTGTCGGATTTCACCAGGATCTCGCCATCAGCAGCGAGTCTTAGCTGAACGTCGCCCACGGGTTTGCCAACCGAACCGAATCTAAAGTCATAAGGTGTATTCACTGTGATGGCTCCCGTGGTTTCCGTTAGGCCATAACCTTCCAGAACCAAGATGTCGCAACAAAAAAAGAATTTCATGATGTCTTCGGCGAGCGGAGCCCCGCCGCTAACGGCAAATCTCAAGTTTCCACCGAAGGCGTCGCGAATGGGCTGAAAAACCAAACGTCTGGCGATGGCCAGCTGTGAAGCTAAGAAAAAAGGAATGGGCTCTCCTTTCAAAGTAAAATCAGCCGCGGTGGTGGCAATGCGGTAAGCCCATTTGAATGTCCGGTTTTCTAGGGCCTTTGTTTGAATGCGGGCGAGAATTCCTTGGTGAATCTTTTCAAAAATCCGCGGCACCGCAATCAGAATGGTTGGTTTGATTTCACCGAGGTTTTGTTTGAGCCGATCGATGCTTTCGGCAAATGCGATTTGATATCCCACACGAATTTGGCCCCAAAGTTCAATTCGTCCTAGAATATGGGCATAAGGCATGAAGCTCAGTGAGGAGTCTTCGGGTGTGACGCCGATCATAGGCATGACGTCGTTGACCTCGGACCAGGCTTGCCGATGAGTGAGTTGCACCCCCTTTGGAACTCCAGAAGTGCCACTGGTATAGACGATGGTGAGCAAATCATCAGGGGTGATTTTGCGAGCCACTTGCAAAATGAGCTCTCGATTTTTCAATAAGTTTTTTTGACCTTTGTTGAGAGCTTCACTCCAGGGAAGTCCTTCGAATCGACCTTTTAGCTGCGCGGTGAGGCCAGGTAGGTGGACAATGTTCGGCGTGGTGTCTTTAAAAAAACTGACTTGAGGCAGGTGAGCTTCAATGACGCCGCTCCCGAGAAAAAACACTTTCGGTTTGGTTTGATCCAGAATGACGTTCAGTTCGGCTAGGGAAAGACTTGGGTAAATAGGCACGAGGACCACGCCGGTCAACATACAAGCCACGTCGACGATCGCCCACTCGATTTGAGTTTCGGCAGCAATCGTGAGATGATCGCCTTTTTCAAGGCCTTGCAGAGTTAGGAAAGAGGCAAGCTCCATCGCGGTGTCGTAATACTCAAGCCAGGACATCGATTGCCAATCCTGAAGGGGCGAGGATCCGTTAGGTTTGTAGAGGAGGGCAGGCCGCTGGACCGATCGTCCTGGAAAATTGAGGATGCAATCAATCAGAGTGTTTGTTGATCTGGAGCCATTCGGTGCGTTGTGATTCATAGTTGTCAATTTATCCTGGGTTCCGCTTTGAGGCAATGACGGGCAAAAAACTGTGACGTGTTATTTCTTCTGAGAAGGTTTTTTCGAAGGCTTTCGGCCTTTGGGTTGCAAAACAAGCTCCACAGTTTTTCTTTGCTGAGCTTCGAGATAAACCTGTTCTTCGGCTGCCAATTTTGAAAATGGATTGTAAGCCTTTACCGACACCCTGGTATTCGCCGGAATTGCGTAGTTTTGCACGGGGAGTTTTTCGCTCAAACGTTGACCATTCACTTCAATGATGGGTTTCGCGCCGCCGTTCACAACCGCAATGTTGATATAGGCAGATCTCGGCAATGGTTGGAGCGTGGTTCGAATAGTCGTCGCATTTTCAGTTAACTTCTTAACAGTTTCGTAAGTAACGTAACCGTCTTTTTTTAAGGCTAAGTGGAATTCTTTATGACCTTCGAGCGTTGCCCGGTGCGGTGTGTAAGCTCCAATTTCCTTACCATCAATAAATATCTTTGCAGACGACGGATTTGAATCGATGACTGTGATGTAATTGACTTTGCTGGCCTGATCGACGTTTTGCTCGGCATTTTTGGGGGGAGTGCCGACGTTGCTACCACTGCTGCCAGTATTGGCCCCTTGATTCTCATTTTTCGATTTGTTTAGGTAAAGATAGCCACCACCGATGATGCAAATAATGATGAGGGCTCTGAGTACCCAAGTTCCAAAGTCGTCTGTTTCGTCTTCAAAAGCAGCGCGGGTGATGGATCGGCGTGTAGAGCTGGAATGAGTCTTCGATGAAATTGATCGCGAACTCTTCGTCAGGTGAGTTGAGCCACGAGTGGCATTTGTGTTTTGGCTCGGACTTCGAGAGCGGCCCGGCGGCATGTTGTCCATCAAAGGAGTGTCGGCCCGGCGTTCGAGTGTCGGGACGTGATCTTTTTTAAATTTATCTAAACTGATCTTGGCATCTGTTGTCATCGACCTGATGCCAGTGGGAAATTCCTTTTTGTCGTCGTCGTCACGATCTCTGTCTCGATCGCGCTCACGGCCTGTGCGCGAATTGTTCGTTCGCGTTTGAGTTTTGGTCACTTGCGTGGCCTCGACCATTTCGGACTTCATGCGGGCGTATTCAACCAATCTTTTTTTAGTTTCGGTGTAATGTTGGGCAAAAAGGTTTTTTACAAACACCGAAAAATCTTGTGGCGAAAATTCAGGAAATTCAGTGTTGAGATAGCGACTGAGATCGCGGTGCATGGCTGCCGCGGTTTGGTATCGCAAACTTTTGTCACGTGCGAGCGCCTTGTTGATGATGCGTTCGAGCTCTGGTGAAACCGAAGGATTGATTTTGCGAATTGAAGGAATGTGACATTCTCGAATTTTTCGTAAAATCGCAGCTTCGTTCTGTGCGGCAAAAAGTCGATCACTCGCGAGCATCTCCCAGAGCACGATACCTAACGAAAAGATGTCGGTGCGCAAGTCGATGGTTTGACCATCGGCCTGCTCGGGACTCATGTAGCCGAATTTTCCTTTGAGTGTGCCCGCGCGAGTTGAGTCCATCTGGGTTTCGGCTTTGGCGATCCCAAAGTCGATGACTTTCACTTCACCTTCAAAACTCACCATTACGTTCTGGGGGCTCATGTCTCGGTGAGTGATATTGAGGGGGCGGCCGGTGGTGCCGTCAATGCAACGGTGAGCATGGTCTAAACCCGCCGCTGTTTCTTTGGCGATGTAAACGGCGTTTTCAACTGAGATCTGGATGTTATTTTTTTTAATTTCGTTGATGGTTTGGCGAAGATTTCGTCCTTCGACGTACTCCATCACCAAGAAGAATTGGTGTCTTTCAATCCCGAAGTCATAGATGGACGTGACGTTGCTGTGATTGAGGTTCACTGCAATCTTCGCTTCCTCTTTGAACATCTCGATGAACTCTTGATTTTCGGAGTATTGCGGAAGGATTCGCTTGATAGCTAAAAACTTACTGACGCCGCCAGCACCGGTGGAAAGAGCTAGATACACCTCGGCCATGCCGCCGCTGGCGAGCTTCTCTAAAAGTATGTATTTGCCAAACTGTTCTGCGCTTCCTGACATTATTTTTTCCTAGACATTTCATCGGCAGATTCGCCTCTTCCCTTAATGAGGCTAGGCGTTGCGAAGCTAGACGAAGGGCTGCGTTTGGAACCAAATTTGCGCAAACTTTCTTGAACTGGGCGAAGAGGCCTGACAAACTGGCCCAAAGGCGAGCCTAGCGCTTGAAAGACTTATGAATTCTGAATTCAGTAAAGAACCAGGGCTTTGGTTGGGTTTAACCGGCGGCATCGCCTGTGGAAAATCAACCGTGGCCGCACTACTGGCAAAAAAAGGATTCGCGGTGCTCGATGCGGACCAAATGGCCCATCTCTGCCTGCAGACACCCGAAGCCAAAAGAGCGGTGCGAGAAATTTTCGGCGATGATATTTTTATTGATGGCGAGGTGGATCGACCTTCTCTCGGGCGCAGAGTTTTTAAAAATACGGATCTACTCCATCAGTTAGAAGCGATACTGCACCCTTGTGTTCGGCAAAAAATTTTTGCCGAACGCACGCGGTTAATGGGAATTGGCGCCACAAAGATCATTTATGATGTGCCATTGCTTTTTGAAAAAAATCTTCAAGGTGATTTTGACGCAACCATTTGCGTGGTCTGTTCAGAGGACATCCAACTGGCGCGATTGATGAGCCGCAATGGGCTCAGTCGCAAAGAGGCGAGTTTGCGCATTCAGGCTCAAATGCCGCTTCCTGAGAAAGTGAAACTGGCCGACTTCGTGATTGAAAATTCCGGTGATTTAACAACGCTTGAGAAAAGGGTTGCTGATCTGATTCTTCAGATCAAGAATGTGACGAACGTCTAGGAGGAATCATGGATCGATCGTCCAATTTGAAAAAATATTTTTTGAAAATGGCACTGCTCGGGCTTGTTGCGACATTCAGTTTTGGCGCCGGAGCAATCCCCAATGAATCACCTGCAGTGCAACCGCAAAGTTCTCGCGAAGTTGTCAGCGTGGACCAATTGCCAGAGGCGCTCACTTTTACGCCTGGAACGGACCTCACAATTGGCTCGCCGACTGCGAGTTTGTTGGATCGAATTTTTCACGATTTTGGTTGGGTGAGAGTGAACACCTCCTTGACCGCTCGATTTCGAATCACAAATTCAGGTGGGGGTTATTTGCCATTTATTTCATCTTCGATGAGTGGATCTTACGACTTTAGTGCGCGCCACACTTGTCGACCGGGCCTTAATCCGGGTGAAAGTTGTTACATCGACATTCAATTTTGGCCAAGTCGCGAAGGCCACGCTTATTCAACCGTTCGCATGGACTTTCAAGGTGATTCTGTCTTAATCGAAGTTCGCGGATACGGCCGTTGGTAGAGTCCATCGATTTGTGATTCTGTCTTGCTGGCATTGACTCCCAAGTCCGAGGATGAAAACCTAGGGGCTGTTTGCATCTTAGGAGGATTCAGGCATGCGCTACCTGGTCGGCACAATTGTATTTGGTTTTTTTCTCTTTGCTCAGGCAGAATCCTTACCCGGTGTTAGCTACACGATTCACAATCATTACGTCTCTCCGCGCGCGCTATCGATGGGAAATGCCTTTGTCGCGATCGCAGATGATTACAATGCGGTCCTCTATAATCCGGCGGGGTTGGCTCGTCGTGAAGAGGGTGACCTCAATATGTATTTAGATTTTCATTTTGCGCAAAATTTTGTGACTTTCGCAAAAGACATTCAGGAGTCTTCAAAAACCGAAGGCACTGAAAATGACAAACGCGATGCCATGGTTGCAACCATCGAAAAAGTTTATGGTGAAAGTTTTGGAGGCCGTGTTTCTGCGCCGAACGCAATGTGGGCGAGGCCTGGATGGGGAATGGCCGTTATTCCGATGGATGTTTCGATCGAAGCGACTGTGCACAAAGCTTTCGGTCCGACGGTAAATACAACCGTGTACGGAGATTCGACCGTCGCTGGTGCTTACGCAGAAAACGTCGAAGATTTTTTTCTGCCAGGTGAATTTTCTTGGGGTATCACAGGCAAGTTTGTGAACCGGGCCTACTTTTCCAAAGGCATAAACTTTATCGAGCTCGCGGCGGATCCTAACTTGGTCAAGTCATCGGATGTGAAAGAGGGATACACGGTTGATGGCGATTTAGGTTTTCTCTGGAGTCCATATATTCCCGAAGACGGTGTGTTCTCGCTTTTGAATTACACCAAGCCGACATTTGGCTTGGTTGTGAGAAACGTACTAGAAACTGGCTTTGGCTCAAGTCTCAAGTTGGTCAATAAAGAGCCAAACACAATTGGCCAGCCCGAAAAGATGTACCGAGTGATCGACATTGGTTCACGGTGGGAATATCCTAATTTTTGGCTTTTCGGTGGTCGCGGAGCTCTTGATATTAAAAATATTATGCACCCAGCTTGGACTCCTAAGAAAGGCCTGCACCTAGGCTTTGAGTTCGATTGGACCATGTTTTCATGGTGGCGTGGTCAATATCGAGTGGGTCTCAATCAAGGATACTGGACCGCTGGGCTTTCGGCGCTGTTTGCGGTGTTCAATTTAGACGTCTTGAGCTACGCTGAAGACGTGGGGCCTGCCAGTTCACCTCAAGAAAATCGTGTTTATGAATTGCGGCTGAGTTTGAATTTCTAAGGCCCTGCTAGCGGTCGTTTCTAGTTTTATCAAAATAACTCTCTTAAAAAGGAGCGATGTTGTGCCAGTGGATGGTTTCTCGCGTCGGAATTTTTCAACGTCTCGGTTGATGAGTTTAGTCATTTTTGGTTTGTTTTTTTCACAATGGACTTTGGCCGTTGAAAAGAAGGATGGATCTTCTCACAAAAAAATGATTTCTGCTGTCGGCGGCGTTCGGGATGCTCGAGTGGCAAAATCGATTTCGGCGCAAAGTGCGCGTCGAGATCCAATGTACCTTAAGCTGAAGGCTACAAAATTTCGGGATCGTTTTCGTGGAAAAATTCCTTGGGCTAAAAAATTCAAAAAAGCGGATGCGCACAACTTAGCTGTGGCTAAGAGGACGCCCTTCAATCAAAAAACTTGGCAAAAACTTTCAAATCAGCAGAAGAAAAAATATCTGCAGACGTTGCTTGAAATCCAAACTCAAATGGCCGCCAATCTCCGAGATGCTGGATTGAAAGTTGGTCAAAATTTCACTCCCGCAAATTCATCGGGAGAATCGTTTTTCCAATCTTTGCGTTGGCTTTTTCCGGCCGCATTTGCAGAAGATCTCACCGCAGCTCCAGCTACCGGTACAGAGGGGGCTGCTTCGTCAACTCCTGCTGCTGAGGGGGTGCCGAGTGAACTCGCATCCCTAAACTGCGCTAAGGAGACACCAGAAACTCCTGTTTGTATTTTTGCACTTCGACGAAAAAAAGCCATTCACCGCCCCGGTAGAGATACATTGGTTTGTCCGCGAGATAGCACAGATGCGTGCACGCTGGAGGGCC
>CALCCV010000355.1 GCA_937900305.1 uncultured Pseudobdellovibrionaceae bacterium
AAAATTGATTTGGCTTAGAGTTCGGTGATTTCGAGGCTGGCGCTACAACCTTTGCTTGGATGGCTCAAGTAACGCGATCCCGTGCATTCCGGATATCACTTCAGTGACCCCAACCGCTGAGTTAAGTCCTGCGCCTTATATTACTTCGACTACTGGCACTTCATTTTACACCACGATCTCGTCTTTGAGTTTCACCATTTCGGGAACCTGTGCCTCAGATGCGACCTATCCTGTAAAATACCAGCTCTCAAAAGATGGTGGTTCAACAGAATATGCCCAGCTTCTCACCATGATTTTTCTGGCTATCAACGGGCCCGGAGTTTGGCCTTTGGACGCGCTCAAGTTGCGAACTCCCTCGGAGTATCGTCCGCAAGATCACCATTGAGGTGTCTGTTCATATTATTTACAAATTGACTTATTTTGTTCCGCTCTGAACGAATATTTTATTCCATTTTCGCTGAAGGTATCTTGTGTAGCGTTTACTATCCTTCATGGGCTCGGATCATCGGGCCACTACCTTGAAGAGGAAGGCATTTATGAAAAAAGAAATTTCAGCCCTCACATTAGTGCAGCTGCTACTGTTCATCACGGCACCAGCGTTAGCTTTCGATAGGCAGCAGTGTATTAGCGAACAGACCGCCCTCAATGAGTCCTACGAGGCCGATGATTTTCCGTATTTTGTGAGGGAGCCTGAAGCCGAATGCACGCGCCAGGAGCAAAATTCACTGCCAGAAGGAAGCTATGCAACAGACGAGGGCTGCGAAAAGGGCGATATCGAGGGACAACTTGTTGTCGATCTAAGAGCGCAGACCACGTCAAAGACGTGCTTTCCCGAATCTCAATTGAAAGAACGTTATCGTATCAGTAGCACTGCGAATTGCCCTTCGGGTTACCGGCCGCAGGATCCTTGGTCTGACAATCGAACTCAAACCTCAGGTTATTATTGCGTGCGAAATAAAAAATGAGACGACTTCAACTTTCGAAGTTGAAACTGCTTATTTCAAAATTGTCCAAAACCCCATTGATTCTGCTCCAGCTGGAGCAGAATCAGCCGTCGTGAACCAGCGCCCGAGCCAGTTGACTGACTCAATAAATTTACGCGCCTTTTTCGACCAACCAAAGTGAAAAACGTCAAGCCATAGCTGCATTAAGCTGGTGGCGGTCCTTGGGATCCAGGTCCTGAGGTCATTTTCACTCACGAGTGCAAAGCCATTTCGGGAAACATAGATTCAACACGAATCATTGTCGATATTTATCAAAATGGAACAACCTTATCGCTATTTCAGATCAATGCTGAATCAGCTCTCGGTGTACGAACTACTTTCGACGTCGGGAATGGACGCAAAACACCTACGAATTTGGTAGGAGTTCATAAACACACCAAAGGTCAGTTCTTTACGGGAGAGACCGTAGTGAATGGCGATTATGTTTATGCAAACAGACAGGTCACAATCACTCAGAAAACCGAAAACACTTTTGGCATCGTGGCTCACCTTCAAGTCCTGGACGGCGGATCAGCCGTTGACCAATCAAGCCAATAAATTTCCACTCGGAGCGAGTATCCCGGGCTCGCTCGAAAGTTTGGTTAATATGCAGGTTGCGCAGACGGCATTCAATGGCATACTAAATTCATGGCAAAACCTCTTGCGACACTGATGGTTTATTTTTTTTGCTGCATTGCCTTTGCAAGTGACGTGACATCTGAATTTCTCGGTCCGCAGCCTGGTGCGAATGCCTCTCTAAATTTGAACCCACTTGATATTGATGTGACTGATTCGTGTTTGTTGATGGCCACTGGATTGCTAAAAGCGGAAGGTTCCTTAAATACTTGGACTCAGATTGCAGACCCTGGAAAGGAAATTAAACTTTTTCGCAGTCCGACCACATCATTCGGAAAATGGGTCGAAATTGAAATTTCGAATAAAATTCCGCAGGTCGTGCGCTTAATCACGCTCGAAAAAGTTTCGACAAACCAATTGGTTCGAAAGGAGAAATCCTGCTCTTCTCAAAGAGTAACCAAGAGCAATCCAAAATTTATGAAAAAACCACGAAATGTTTTTACCGATGCTCAGTTGAAAACCGAGATGAGGGGAACTGGTTTAATTTATGTATGGTCTCCAAAAATGACCTACTCGATGAAACACCTAGATTACTTCGAACAAGCAGCGCAAAATCTCAAGATAAAATTTATAGCGGTGGTAGATACATTTGCATCAG
Source organism: uncultured Pseudobdellovibrionaceae bacterium (assembly GCA_937900305.1). GTDB lineage: Bacteria > Bdellovibrionota > Bdellovibrionia > Bdellovibrionales > Bdellovibrionaceae > CALCCV01. The sequence continues at coordinate 2,218 of CALCCV010000355.1, forward strand.
CAGAAGAAGTAAAAAAAGCACAAACCATCTACGGGATTCAGAAAAGGCACTCGAAATTGCTATGGTCAAATGAATTGCGAATGAGGCAGTTTTACAATCACTATCCCCGAACATTTGTTTTCTCCAAAGGCGCCTTTCACCCTCAACTGATCAGTGGAGTGAAGGAAAAGTCTGAGATAATCGAAGAAGTGAGGCAGCGTCTCCGTGAAATGTAAGTTGGGTAGAAAAAGTTTTCTCACTTTTTTTCTGATAGCAAATCATTCCATGATCGCTCACGGTGAATGCACTCTCGCACGAAAATTCGTAAATCTTCCTGGCGAATACGCAGGTACATTTACAAGAGTTCATCCAAGCGGAAAATATTTAATCGTTAGCAAGTTCGGCGGCGTAAAACTTTTAGACATTACCGGAGATACCGCGATACCAATCTCGACGCCAATGCAAGACGAGACGAATTTTGTACAGGGTTCGGGCCGATTGATCGCTTCGCCAAACCACGAAATGCGCATGAAGTATTTTTTGACCGATGAAATTATAGACAAGGGTCCGGACGCTAAGATGCTTTTCGACGATGACCACAATCAGTTTTACCATTCAGCCGCCGAGCTCAAGCCTAGCACCATCTCCTCATTTAACTTTCGCACATTGCTCTACTCGAAAGAGTATTGTGATTACAGCGTTCAAGTTAAAGGCAACAAAGCCACCGAGGTAAAGTCTGAGTGCGGATCTATCTGTGAAAATGGCTGGGTTAAGGAAGTTGACGGCACCGACTCAACTCTTGCACGCCAAAGAAAGGCCGATCGAAAAATTTTAGCCGAGCTGAATAGAGAATTCAAGAAATTGATCAAAGAGAAAAAAAATCTTCCTCTTGTCACCCCAAACGAACAAGATGGGACCAGGGGAAAAATCCAAATTCTTCATGCAAACCTGAATTATCAAATTTCACTTGTTCTACAGAAAATAGAACCACTGCACGCATCGCTTTCGCCTGGTAGGTTCGAACAACCGATCTTGAGTCAGGACGGCACTGAAGTTGGCGCTTTGATAGATGGAAAAACCAAGCTGTTCAAAATTCTCCCAAATGGTCAATGTAAAATGGAGCACGACTTCAAGTACGACACTTCAAAGGTTGGCTTCTCTGCACCAGAGGTCGGAAAAAAAGGAAAAGTCGCCTTTCTCGCCGAAGGAAGAGTTATGATTTATGATCGTGATCGAGATCTACCCGTTGATGTTACAGGTCCCAATGAAGGCTTTGAAGATGATTTCTCTTATCCTGGCTTCACGAAAGACGGTCGATTGATCTATCAAACCAAAATGAGCGATGGACAATATAAAATTGTTATTTTAGATCCAAGTCGATTGAATGATCGCCCAGGAACTTGCCTTCAACAAGAATCGCCCGTATCAAATGGCGGTTCTAAACGCTAGAAGCTAGTGCCTCGTTTTCAATCACCTGCAGCCCCACTCCGACGAATTTTTCCGTTCGAAGTGTGGCTATGATAAATTTTAATTTCCGTATCAGTAAAAATCACCGCCGAAGCAGGAGAAAACTGAAACGTCGTTGAGGCCATTTTCAGGATCCTTTAAAAGCGCATTAGTGATTGCCTCGAACTTACGGCGAGCGGAAGAGAAATATAACGGGTCAGAATTTCTGGGCTCGAGGTTGCTTTGTTTCAACAGTTGGTACAGAGGTCCTTCTCGATTTGTCCCACCGCCAGACGGCGAGGAAGGCAATCAAGCCGAACAAGCCGGCGAGAAAATATGGCGAGCCTGGAACATAAAACGAAGAGTCTTTGCTTGAGGTATAGGCGAAAATTCTAGTCATGATGAGCGGATTTGCAACCGCCGTTAAACTCATGAGACTCATGAGTGCGCCTTGAAGTTCGCCCTGCTTGTCGGCGGAAATATCTTTGCTAATCAGTGATTGCAATACCGGTTGCGCAGCTCCGAAAATCGATGAAATCGCTAAAATGATGTAGACCATTGTTCCGCTCGCCGCGAGTCCAAAGCCCGCCAGAGTGATGGATTCGCCCAACATACCCCACCTTGCGACACGATTTTCTCCAAACCATTTAACAAAAAGTCCGGTGAAAACTCCTTGGGAAAGAATATGAAGTACACCGACCATGCCGAGAGAAAAGCCAATTTCTTTCGGGCCCCAGTCATAGCGAGCTTCGGTATAAATGGCCCACATGGACGGATGTGTTTGGCCAGCCAATTGAATCATGACGTGGGCAATAACTAGCATGAAAATGGAAGACATGCTGCTCAAAATGAGAAGCGACTTAAAAGGATTCAAATCTTTTATCTCAAAATCACGTCGCAGTTCAGGCCGAAGCGACTCCGGAACCAGAAAAAATCCAAATAGAAAGTTGAGAAGATTTAATCCCGCCGCCACTAAGAAAGGAACAGCCAGTCCATGACTTGCCACCAATCCACCAAGAGCAGGCCCCAAAATAAATCCAACTCCGAAGCCCGCTCCAATCAGGCCAAAGTTTTTCGAACGATTCGAGTCGTCGCTAATGTCAGCAATATAGGCCGTCGCCACAGTGTAACTTGCGCCAGTAAATCCAGAAATGAATCTGCCAACGAAGAGTAACGGCAGAGATGGCGCGAGAGCCATGAAAAGATAGTCGATTCCCGTTCCCAAAAGTGACAGCAAAAGAACTGGCCTGCGACCGAATTTGTCAGAGAGGCGGCCCATGATCGGTGCAAACAAAAATTGCAGGAGAGCGTAAACCGCAATGAAGTATCCAAAGGTCGTCGCAACCTGAGTTTCATCGGAAACAAATTTGCGAATCACATCGGGAAGAACGGGCATAATGATGCCGAAACCCATCGCCTCAATGACCATCGTTACAAAGATAAAATAAGATTTCATCTCCAAATGTTAAATGGGAAAATCTAAACCGTCTATGGTTTAGATTTTCCACTGAAAAGCCGACACTGAAGAAAAATAGAAATAACCTCCAGTGGCAAGTTTCGAAACAATTGATTACTTTACTTTACTTTACTTTACCTTTCCTTTCCGACCAATTTTTTTCAAGTCACTCGGTTTCTGATGCTCCAGTTTCGTCTGAGGTTTCAGCCTCTTCACTGCCTTGATTATCTATTTCACTTGCACCACATTTTGATTCAAAATTTTCTTCGAGGCGCGACTTGAGTCTGGTGTCAAGATCTTCGCTATCGATTAGCTTTTGCCAGTGGTCGCACATTTTCAGCTGGAATTTTTGTTTCATCTTTTCAACGCAAGCTTCATCAAATTTCGGCATCTGCGAATCATCTTTGCCTGGAAATTTGTCATGTAAATCCTTTTGTCCATTCTGTCTGTTAAATTCCGGTTTGCCAGGTCCTTGTTCGCCGAAACCGGACTCACCAAAGCCAAATGGTGGGCGATGCATTCCGAAATGACGATCATCAATTTCATTTTTGAATCGATCTGGAAGTTCTTCACTGGCAAGGAGCTCCTCAAGGTCAGCCTCAGTTTTCGAGACCAGCTCATCGTGTTTTTCCAATCTACCTGAAGTATAGCTTGATGTATTTTGCTCTTTTAATCGCGCAAGTATTGTAGTTAAACGGCTAATAAGAGACTCTCGGATAGCCGCATAATCTGCAGTTGGCTCTTCAATATCAGCTGGACATGCCTGCACGACCTCTTCGGAAGCCTCGGAAACTTGGGTGTCATCACTTTCAGATGTATCCTCTGCCTCTCCTGTCTTACTTAATGATGCAACCTCTGCTGATCCAGCATCAGTAAATTTAGTTCCGGTGCAGCCGATGCCCGCAAACGCCAATAGCACTAAGCTTAAGCACAGATGTAGTTTCTGGTTTGTCATATTTTTTCTCCTTTTCAAATGGTTGGCCCAAAATATTCCTCATTGATAGGCTAGTTTAGAAGTGTGAATAGAATATGGAAACGCCATAACCTTTTTTTTCTAAAAATCTGTATAAGTGGAGGGGAGAAATAATTAAAACAATTCAGGCCTTCTGAAAACTAACAGTCAAGATGGATCCTTGAATTGAACCATCCGTCCCGGTCCGATTTTTTATTTCAAGTGCACCATTGTGTGCTTTAATAAAGACTGTGTGGTTCCGCCACATTTCCATTTAATTTAGCGCGAGTGATTTGATTAAAAACAATTGACGAGAAAATACAGACAACAATGAAAATAAAAAAAATTGCAGCCAAAAGAGTAAAGTATTTTCTGAAAAATTGAATTTAAGCATGTTTTTGGACCCTGTAACCAACTCCATAGACAGACGAAATGTGGACTACCGGATTTGGAAGCTTCTTCAAT
>CALCCV010000356.1 GCA_937900305.1 uncultured Pseudobdellovibrionaceae bacterium
CGCTCTTCCGATCTGGCGAAGGCGCAAAGGAGTTTCGAGTCCGCGAGCGGTGAAAAGGCGCGCCATCTCTCGAGCTGAGGCCTCTTCACCATGAGCCAGCGCCTCAACCCAAGCCACAGACACACGAAGATCTTGCAGATTCTTGAGCGTCCCCTGCCCGCGCACCTGGTCGCGGCCGGACAGCGCCCACGAACACTTCTCGAGAAACAATCGGCACATTGATTTTTCAACTTGCATCAGCTTCGTCAAAGACAGCCGGTCCCCAGCTGAAAGTTGCGCCAAAAATTTGCGACCCAAATTCAAATGGGCTGATTCCTCTTGAATGATTTTTGGCATTCTTTGCTGCACCTTTGGATTTCTAGTGAACCTCAAATAATTAGTGTAGATTTGAAATGGAAATTGCTCGATGGTCACCGCACCGTGGGCGTAGGCCACGAAGCGATCCTTGGCTTTCACCAATTCCGGATTCGCAAAATATCCGATGACAAAACTTTCTCCCATCTGTCGAAAAAAATGAACCCAGTGTGGATCGGCCACCTCTAAGCTTTTCATTTCAAAGATCTCAGCCGCGTGGCGCATTTCATCGGCCGCATGCGCCTCAATTTCAGCAACAAAAGCGACTGGCGTCGTGCGAGAGATGTTGCCCAAAATCTGCTGAGCCGCCAACGTCTCCATGTGCGAAAGGCCCTCGAGCCAAGCGTTTTCAATAGCGGGGCTGGCACAGAGGGATTTAAAAAAATCTCGCGCCAAAGTGCCTTTGAGCTCCGATTCGTCATTCAGCATGCGAAATTTATAACACCAAAGAAGTTAAAAAATGAAACTTCCACGAAAAATGAACGAGGTGATGAAACTTCTTCCTGTCAAAAGCTTCAACACTTCCCACTCCTAATTTTTTGTTTATAATCGATTGTGAACAGCCGAAATTTTAATACCTGGTGTGGCCCCGGTCTGTCTGAAATTCTAAAAGGGCAGGATAATAAATTTCCACCAAGGTTCGTACTTTTGCTCGATACGAATCTTATTTTCATCGACGAACCACTTTCCATCTTTCTTTTTGGCGTCAAAAGAAATGCGGATTTTATAGTCCTTGTTGTTGGTAAAAATCGTGGCTCGTTCTTGGCACGTGGCCGCGATGCTCCCTTTGACTTCGTACTCTTGCTCGGTGGCATCGACGTCGATGTCCTCCCAAAACAAGTTGTTGTAAGTGGCACCTCGCGGTTTTTCCAGAGGCACGCCCAGGTCGGGCAATCCCCCAATCGGAATCGGCAAATGAAATCCCGGGCATTTGATACTCGCTCGAAACTGCGCCGAGATATCAATGACTTCCTCATGAGCGTAAATCAAAACATCGGGAAAGGCCTGCTCGGTCAATGGATTCAAGACCATCAAGGCCACTGTATTTGTGAAAGGCAAGAGCGGCGTGATTTGCATGTGATTCTGCGCGAGACTTGCGACCTTCACTCCTAAATAATCCAGGTCTTGGTGAGAATAAGCGCCTTGGTGATGCCCCAGTTCATGAATCAGCAACGCCACCGCATCAGACATCGGGATCGCTTCTCGTCGGCCATTGCCTTGCAAGGTATAGAGCAGATCGATGTTCACATAGATCGGCGAGCCCACTCGAGACCCCGTCTTGGCCATACGAACCACGCCGTCGATCATAAAAAATCCTGGTTTCAAAGATTCACTCTCAAATTGAATCTGCTGCCCACCAGAAGCCCGTTCAGCGGCGTAGCTAGCGGCGATTTGGCTCAGCACCGCTCGCTCGTCACCTGAAATTTTGCAGTTGTTGGATTGCAAACAGATGTTCATGAACACGGGCAATCGATCGTACGCATAGAGCACGATCCGCTCTGCGAGGCCCGCGCCGTTATTGACTTCATCGCCGCCAAACTTGCGAGCGTGAGCTGTCACACTGGTCAGAGTCGACGCCAAAACCAAACTCATCGTCAGAATCCAAAACTTCAATCCCGCTGATGATTTCTTCGACCTTAAACTCATCGAATTTGATTTCATCGCATTCCTCCATTTTTTTTCTCTCTCTTGACTCGGTTCAACGTCTTTGTCAGCGGGTACATCTGAAAAGACAAAACGTAGACTTCTTTGGACTCTCCCTTTTGGAGCATCTCAGACACCTTTCGCTTGGCTTTCATCAAATACTCTTTTGCGTCAGAGAGCTTTTCTGGATTCATTGCCATGACGACCGAAGAGAATTCCCGCACTTCCACAGGGTCCTCCATCAGAGAGCGTTCAGCAAGGATCAGATGATCTTTATGATACTTTTTAATCGCGGCCGACGGAATGTCTCGGCTTGTCGAAATCGGTGCTGCGGTCCTCACCAGCCGTCCAGCCTTGACCTCGAGCAACTTGAGCTTCCGCAAGCGGGCCAAGGCCTCCGTAGCCTCGGCCATCGAGAGCCCCAGGCGTTGGGCCACCCAAGCTGGTTTCGCCTTATTATCTTTGATTTTTGCCAAATTTAATATCGCCAGATGGTACCAATCTGCAATCAGGCGAAACTCTTCATCCTGCAAATGCAATCGAGCCAACTCCTGGGGAGTGCGTTCAATTTTGCGATCCAGCAGCATTTCGCACTCTACTGGACTCAAGTGAAGAGCTTCAATCATGCGTCCTAAGTTTTTACGAGACAAATCTCGCTTGCCGGCCATCACCTCTGACAATGCCGTGATCGACACTTGAAGATCCCGAGCAAAGGCCCGCAACGAGTAAGACGAGTTTCGCAGCCTTCGTTGTTCAAATTCACGCTTTAAAATTTCAAGACAAAATGTGTGAATCATCAACTTTTCCCACTCTCCGATTGTCGCACACCGTCTGAGCTTGGGCAAGATCGAAACATAGTGTTTCGACTTGTTCGGATCGAAACAGTTTCGCTCTTCGGGCTCTTGTTTAACAAAAAAGAGGGGTCTACGTTACATTCATAGGCACTCAGGTGCTTCAGAAAGACAGAAACGAAAAACAAGTTCTAAACCAAACAAAAGGAGTTCTTCATGACAACACAAATCAAAAACATCTTGATCGCAGGCCTCTCGATTTTTGCCCTTTCTCAAACTGCGATGGCCGGCGAGACGTCACCTCTCTGGACTTGCAACATTGCGTTCACGGGTGAAGCCGAAGGTTTCCAAGTGATTCTTGGAAAATTTGAAGTCAACGGCCAGGGTGAGATCAACTGCGTGTCTCCAACTGGTGACACCTACGACGCTCCCGTCACTATTGAAATGGGTTCCGCTCCCCTCGCCGCTCGGGTCGCGATCGGCAAATTTGATGTTGTTGGCCAAAGTCTAAACATCAGCCTTTTCACGGGCTCTCCGGAAAACCTCCTCGGAACCTATATCGTTGGTCACGCACAGGGGTCGGTCATCGCCGGGATCGGTGCGATCACTGGAGTCCACAGCCATTTGCCAGAGCTCGGAGTCACCATCAACCTGCAAGTGCTAAAAGGATTTGGAGTGAACGTGGGCCTGTCACGCATGAAAATCAAACTTGACGAAAGTCGCTTGTAATTTCACGCTGCACTTCAGCTTTCGCAAAAGCCCCCAAGATGTTGGGGGCTTTTTTATACTCATCTTTCTATACTCATCTAAAGTTTGATAATTTCAGATCACGGCAGCTTGTATTGAGCCTGTGAGAATTCAGTGGCCTTATCAGTGGAAGAACCAAATGAACAGTCATGGTCTTCCGCCAATTCAATCGGAATTTTTCGCGGTGTCATAGCGGCAAAAACCACAGTGTTGTCCGACCGCGGTTGCGTCCGATTGTAACCCACTTGAATTGGAAAATGGCAAGTTCTGCCATCCGAATAATCGACTTGAATTGAGCCCTCACCAGCCAATTGATAATCTTGGCCACCCATCAAACCATTCGTACGATCTAAGTTCGCCACAAACCGAACCATGCCGGTGTTGTCTTGAGTTTGCACTGTCACGTAGCCGACGACTCGCCAATGAAAGTGAGTTTGGTCGGGCTCAAGAAATCGAAATTGTCGAACCACCGACCTTCCTTCGCTCATTTCAAAAAATTTATGGCCTACATCATCGTTCATTAGCTCAGCTTGCGCAAAAATGCCGATCAAACAAACCGCTGCAGTTAAAAGAGGACGAACTATTTCAAACATCGATTGCTCCTTTGGGTGGGGATTCGGATTATGCCCTGATTGAAAGCCCTTTTCCAATATGGAAAGCAGGGACTGTTCACCTGGGCAGTGAACGAGGATGTTCAAGTGGCACATTATCTGCTCTGATAGCTTACATGAATCCCTCTTTTCGCATTCTCGTCGCCCTCTCCGCTCTAGTGTTGTCAAACTTTTCGACAGCCGCTTCCACTCAGGAGCCCGCAGATCCTCAGCTCGAATTCGAGTTGAACTCCTCACTCGCTCTCTCATTCAAAGCGGCCGCTTTGACCATCCTAGAATCCATCGGTGAAAAACAAGACCAGATGGGCGATTTCAATATCACGGCGACCCTCGGCCAAATTCAACAAGTGCAATGGGGAACAGTCGAAGGTTTTTTTGATGGTTCTGGAAAACAGCGTTGCACCGCCGAAAATTTCATTGATCTCAACGGCAAGCCAACCGTGATTCTCAGTTTACCAGGTCTCAGTCAGGTTTCGTCAAAACACCATCCACTCTTAGCACTTCACGAGGCTCTCGGCGCCATTGGGTATGATGACGAAGACTATCAGCTGACCATCGCCCTGCAATTTCTCTCTACGGATTTCGATACCTATTATCCAATTTTCAAAAAATATCTGAAAGATCTAAAAAGAACTTCCACCAATCGTCAATATGACACAGCTCGCGGAAATTTCTCAACGAGCCCAACCAAACAGATCCTTGCGAAAAATCGAAAGAGTGGAACTTCAACCTCCGTCGGGAGCGGTGGGGATTTTGTGGCGCTAATTGCAAAATATCTTTTCATCCAACAATTGGTTTTGGCCGATTCAAAACTTTTGGAAGCCGCTCTCAATCTCAAATTTGAACCACTTTGGACCAGCTATATAGATTCTTTTCAACTTAGTTTTACCACTGAACCTGGCCTAGTTACAGTTCCATCGATCAAAATTCTGGCGTTTGCCACAGCCCTAGGGACAGACGATCCTGAATTTTTAGATCGATTGATCCTGGGTGAGCTTGAAAAAATAACTCCCGCTTTTCTCAGACAAATGGGACGTCCAAAGTGAAGACCCTTTTTGCCCACGAAATTTTAAAAATGTATTTTCACCGAAAAAAATTGACCAATTCTCTTTACTCGTTGAGAAGCTGGGCCCGCGACATTAAAATCTCTCCCGGATTTGCCAGTGAAATGCTCAGCGGCAAGCGACCCATTCCCGCCAGTCGAATTGCCGCAATCGTGACCTCACTCCAAATGGACTTCATTGCCGAAGAGCTTTTGAAAAAAGCAATCGTCAAAGCCAAATTAAAAAAAGAAGGCCTGCCCACTTCGGCCCTCGAAGACACCCGTCGCGAATTTGATAAACTCAGGCACCTCGAAGCTTACGAGCCGCTGGAGAAGAAAAAATTTTCCATCTTAAATCCATGGTACAATGTAGTCATTCTCGATCTTTTGTCATGCACGCAATTTCAAGACGATTTAAAATGGATCGCAAATACGGTTGGCATTTCTGAATTCCAAGCTAAATGGGCCTTAGATGAATTATTAAATCAAGGTTTTATAAAAAGGGACACCAAGGGCCTTCACAAAGTTTCAAGACGTCTGCGCCTGGCGCTTCAAGAATCCCACCCAGAGATTCGCACTTTTCACCTGCATATGATTGAAAAGGCCAAACAACACCTCCAACGTCAAACCACCCAAGCCGATTTCAAGCTGAGAGAAATCTCAGGTATCTGCCTCGCCGCAAACCCCGAAAATATTCCCGAAGCCAAAATCAAACTGGCTGAAGCGTTACACGAAGTCGTTGAGATTTTGACTCAAGGACCCTGCACTCAGGTCTACTCCTTGGCCGTCCAGCTGATTCCCCTGCTAAAACAGGTCGAATCCGAAAAGATCTAAATTTTACAAAATTTTACAAACTGATCTCGCGGACTGTGACTTGCGCCGCAGCACAGTGGTGAAAATAGCTAACAAAGAATTCTGCCGATGGCAATCCGCTGCGGAAGTTTTGCCCCATTTTCGCATCAACGCAAAAAGATGAAAATGAAATGCATCCTTTACTTGCCAGCTGTCGTGCATTCAAACCTCATGTCAATTGATGTCTTCTCACAAATTATTTTTTGCCTTTCAAAACGTTTCGCACACTCTGCTTTCCATCAATTCTTTCGAGCGATAAATTCTTCGATGCGCTCAACCGCAAGGAGGAAATATGGAAAGTACAAACACGACCTACAACACCGGCAGTCTTTCTTATGAAGAAAAGCAAGCCGCCATCAAGCCATTGAACGAACTTTTGCGTGGCGAACTTTCGGCCGTCGAAACCTACCGTCAGGTCTTAGATCAAGTTCGTGATGAGCCCGAGGCCGCCTCGGTGCAAAGAATCTTGCAAGAACACAGCGACGCTGTAGAGACGCTCCGAGAGCACGTTCAAATGTTCGGCGGAAAACCTGACGAGACTTCAGGCGTCTGGGGAGCTTTCGCAAAAACAGTCACAGGATCTGCAAAGATCTTTGGTGACATGGCTGCATTGAAGGCCCTCAAAGAAGGAGAGGAGCATGGCCTTCGAGAGTATGAAGACATTTTAGAAGAAGAGGGGCTCGCTTCCATCTGTCGGCAGATGATCACGACCACTTTTCTTCCGCGCCAGCGCAATCACATTGCGGTGATTGACGGCCTGATGAAAAGTCACTGATAACAATTCGCAAGACATCAAGTTGAGAGGTCGACGATAGGCGGCCCTGGGGTCGTGGTCGTCGACCGAATTCACCGAACTCACTGATACAACTCAATGCGATCATTTTCCTTAAAACCCGCGCCAGAGTGGATGATGGCGACAGCGCCGTCTTGACCAAAGTAGCTGATGACTTCGAGTGTGCCTTTCAGACGACCCGACACTCGCCCGAGATGCCCCCCCGACTCTGGATCGTAAATGTCTGAGCTGTCTTCGAGCACCTTGAGAATGTCACCGACCTGCAGACCGCTGACTTTGCCAACGTTTAGAAAAAGTCGGTCTCCTTGAATCGCAGCAATGCGTCCTTCCCAATTGATTTGCTCAAACGACTGCAGAACCTGTGGCAGAAATTCGAGAAAAGCCTCTTGCACCATGAGTGTTAAAAACTCTGGATTGAGCGACGCTTTTTGATCCTCGCTAACCCGACTGCCAATTCTCGTGTCTGTATCGCTGAACTGCACGGTTTTACGAGTGTGAAATAAAAGTTTTTTATTTCGGGTGTTGAGGATTCGAATTTCTACTATCGCTTCGTAAGTCCGTTCTACATTTCGAATCAAGCCCACTTGAGGAGTTTTCTGTTGCACTTTTAAATCTAAAAGTCGGCCTTCCATCAAAGCCGTTACGCCAAGATCTTGCGCAGGTTTAGCGAGCTCTTCGAGCCGGTATCCTCCTGGAGACCGCGCCGCAATAACGGCCGGCCGCAGATCGCTTTCCGTGAAAGCAATGACCGTTCCCGATTTATTCATCTCTTCCATCATGGTGATGCGCGCATTGTCGGTCATTTGCGAAGAGGCTCGGTCGAGATTTTCACCACCCAGAAAAGGCAACACCATGACCCGCTTTCGCATTTGCGAATTCTCTCCGGGTGACTCGGCCTTGAGCGAGGTGTCCTTGACAATCCTTTGAGGATCACTGCTCGAGCGCTGAAAGAGATTAGCGCAGCCCAAATTTCCACCCAAAATAACTAACAAAATGATAAGGACGCCAAACTTTGTGGTCCAAGGCGTTGTGTTTCCTTTAGTCAGAGTCCTGTCCATGGGCTCATCTCCTTTTTTTACAAATTTGCAATTTCAATCACCACTCAACAATCAATTGATCGTTGAGAACTTCTTTGACGATGACAGGGCGACCATCAATTTGAATCCCCTTCACGCGTTTAACAAACTCGTCTCTTTGCAAGTTGGTTTCCACTTCAAACTCCACACCTTCCCGAGATAGACGGCGCGTTTTGATGCTTTTGACTTGGGCCAGTTGATTTTTAAAGCCATCACGAAAATGCTCTTGCTCAATGGGTCCCAACCACTTGGCAAATCCCAATCGCAGCGTGCCCTGGGCGATGCCACCTTTCATCCAAACACCGGCCACCTGAGCGTACAGATCTTGGAGTGCAGACGACAGCTCATCTTGCCATTTCTTTTCAGGAATCGAATCCATCACTCCGTAGGTCACTTCAAATTGCCGAGCCACTTCGGCGACGGGCTTCAGACTTCCCGAAGAAAAGGCCACAAAACGCAAAACCACTTTGGGACCTTCCCCACTGACCTGGTCTAACTCAACCGAGCCCTTCAAGATCATTCGCGCCCGAAACTGCTGCGCCAAAAGTCCTTGTGATTCACTGGAAAGAAATTCGGTTTGAGCCTGATAAACGGGAAACTGCGAAAAGCGATTGGCCGACGGCCGCAAAACCAAAAATCCCGATTTAAATCCATTGTGCACCACTTGCCGCTCAATCAAGTCATACAATCTCGAAAAAGATCCCGGCACATTTTCACCCGACCACCAGTGATAACCTGTTTTTTTGATCCGATCTTTGACCATAATCAAAGGCAAAATCGTCGGCAACTTTTCGCGGTCGCCCAGCAATCCCGCTTCGGCCAACGCCACCCGAATTTCCGTCAGCGAGACCCGGTATTGCGCCGTCATCTCTTGCCCTTTGTCTTTTGGAGCCAACTCTCCCGTTTTTGAAAATGGAATAAATCGCGAGCCCAATCGCAAAATTTTATCCTGAACGGCAGTGCGATTTTTTTTGAAACTTTCGCCGCCCACCAGCTCTTCAACAACGTCAGACAGGACCTTGGATTGGCCCTTTTCAAAAATTTCTTTTTTTGCCAAAACAGGATTCGTCTCGTTTGAAACTCCGGTGTAGGTGCGGTCGACGATCTCTTGCCCATAAACAGACAAAGGCACGACCAGGGACAACGCCACAGAAAAGGTCCACGTCGCCAAAAATCCAAACTGCAATTGCGAGAACGTCATGATCCTACCATTCCTTTCACTTCAAAAAAGTCCGTGCGCCCCAGCGTCTGGTGAACACTTTCAACAAACTCAGTGTTGAGATTCACTTTGATTTCTGACTCGAAGTTGACGCGCTTTTCAAAATCTCTGAGTTTCATTTCAAGGTCGACGGACACTTGACCTGGAAATTCAGTGAAAACACCTTCAAGTTTAGCGAAATCTTCTTCGGGCAATCGATCCAAATGAATGATCAGTTTTTTAGGCCGCTTAAGAGCCTCACTCAGCAAACCCACCGAATCTAAAATGAGTTTCACCTGACCCTCATTTTTTTCAAGGGCTGCCGTCACCAGCAAACTTTGATCCGTTTTTAGCATCGTCTCCC
>CALCCV010000357.1 GCA_937900305.1 uncultured Pseudobdellovibrionaceae bacterium
TCTGATCCTCCTCAAAAAAGGAGGCGTCGCCGGAGACTCCGGCTATCCCATTTTATCGCCAACCACACCGAACCTGAATCAAAATTTCATGACAAATATTTTGCAGGGAGAGAGTGGGGACGCCGACGAACGCGCTTTTCAATCCATGATGGCAACTCTCGACGACGGTAGAAATCGCAGTTTCTTGCGAAGCGATGCACATCTCGCAGTGATCATCGTTAGCGATGAAGATGATCTCAGTCACGACGAGGAGTACTGGACTGAAAACAAGTATTCTCCGTACCTAAAGGATCCGACCTTGCACGACCCAAAAACTTATTCAAACCAACTCATCCGTCTCAAGGGGTCCGCAGACAAAGTAAGTCTTCACACCATCGCCATCAAAGACGAAGACTGCCGCAAATCCTTGGGTGGTGGACAAAGAAAAGTTGGCAAAAGGTATTTTGAACTTACAAAAATACTGAAGGGGACCAACGTTAGTCTTTGTTCCGACTTCAGCCGAAGTTTAAAGTTCTTATCGAACTACATCATCCGGCGCACTTCGATATTTCGATTGGCTAAAAAACCAAAACACATCGAAAAAATTGAAGTGACGATGAGAAGTGCGTTAGTCCCGCGCAGCGCAAAGGAGGGTTGGGATTATTCGGAAGACAACCAGAGTGTGCAATTCTTTGGGGAATGGGCGCCGCAAAATGGCGAACCCATTCGCATCTCGTATCCGGTGGACTAGTTAAAATTAGCTGAGTTGATCATCCAGGGCGACTGTGTTGATGATTTCAAGGCCAAACGCCTTGAGTCCCACGCGTCGCTCGGGTCGGCTGGTGATCAAATCAATCTGGGTCACCCCAAGGGCTCGCAAGATTTGTGCGCCCACTCCATAATCGCGCTCGTCCATCGCAGGTGGATTCACGTCTGAACTCTGTAACCAACTTTTGATCTCGGGCCAGATCTGGGCCCGGTTTTGACCACGCAGCAAAATGAAAAGGCCAGCCCCTCGCTTGTCAATTTGCGCCATTGCGCTGCCCAAACTCGATCGCCCATGCTGCAAAAACGAATGCGTTTCACGCAGGTAATGATCAACATGAACTCGCACCAGAACCGGTTGGTCTTTGTTGATGTTACCCTTTTGCAAAACAACGTGCTCGTGCCCATCCAGTTTGTTGCGAAAGACCCGCACCTGAAAACCAGCCGGAAATTGCAGTTGGGGAGTTTGCGGGTCTGTCAGCTCCTCAACAAAAGTTTCGGTCCGCAGGCGATGCTCGATGAGATCCACGATGGTGCCAATTTTTAGCTGATGTTTTTCAGCGAAGGTCCTGAGATCGCCAACCCGAGCCATCGTGCCATCTTCATTCATCACTTCGCAGATCACGGCTGCAGGACCGCAGCCAGCGAGTTTGGCAAGATCAACACTGCCCTCGGTGTGACCCGCGCGTTTCAAAACTCCACCCGTCTGAGCTCGAATGGGAAAAACGTGACCGGGAGCATGCACATCACTCGCTTTCGCCGCAGGATGCGAGGCCACTCGAATGGTGTGGGCCCGATCCGCTGCTGAAATTCCAGTGCTCACACCCGTTGCAGCCTCGATGCTGATCGTGAAAGCTGTGCGATTGGGAGTAAAGTTCAAATCGTCGCGGACCATCAATGGAAGCTGAAGCCGCTCGATTTGCTCAGAGCTCATCGCCAGGCAAATCAATCCACGCGCGCGACTGGCCATGAAGTTGATCGCCTCCGACGTCACGTGATCTGCCGCCAAAACCAAATCGCCCTCGTTTTCACGATCTTCATCATCCACCAACACAACCATGCGGCCCTGGCGAATGTCTTCGATCAATTCTTCGGTCGTATTGAACTTCATGCAAGATCCTTAGTGCCGCCCGAATTTTTCTGCAGCAGCTCTTTAAGAAGTGGAGAATGTGTTAGAAAATGAGAAATGGATTTCGCCATCGAATCTGTTTCAATGTGCAACCAGTCGCCCAGGCGGCAGACTCCTAAATTTGTGCGTTCTTGCGTTTCCGGAATCAAACAGACTTCGAAGTGATCGTCGCAAATGTCATTGATGGTGAGACTCACACCATTCAGAGCCACGCTGCCTTTGGTCCACAAAAGCTCACGAAGGCGCCACGGATAACTGTAACGTTGAACCAACGAATCGCCCAGTCGCTTCGACTCTTGCAACATCGCCAGCGCTTCCACGTGCCCAGTGACGACGTGGCCGTGCATGCGATCGCCAAATTTCAAAGACCTTTCGAGATTCATCCCAACCTGTGGTTGGAGATTTACCCCGGCGGCCGGCAAGCGCTGCTGCCAGTGAGTGATTTGCAAGGTTTCATAGCCGACGTCGAAACTCATCGAATCAACCTGAAGCTCGCGAACCGTCAAGCAAACTCCGTCGACGGCAACGCTGTCTCCAATTTTGAGATCCGTGAAAAGCGCAGGCCTTTCGAGCGTCATATGGATGGCGTCAGGATGGCTTTGAAGTTTGAGAATTTTGCCTGTGGTTTCGACAATTCCAGAAAACATTCTTCTCTCGATTCCAACTCAGGAAAGTGTATAATTGAAGACGAACTTGGCTTTCGATTTTCTGCGGCTATAACATCGTCTTTGTGAAAAATGTCAATCAAAGACGCAGGCTTGAGGTGCCCTCATGAAACGATTTTGGCTCCTAGGCAGTGTGGTTCTTGTCACAATGGCGACGCTGTGGGCTCTTTTTTCATTCGTTCTCTCTTCGCCATCCATCCTGTCGCCCGAGCGTTGGCTCAGGAACCTGGTGCCCACGCTTCCAGGAGACGTCGAAATTTGGACTCAATTTCGCAACTTTGCCGAAAAGACCTCACTGGAGGGAAAGCTCTTGTTGGTCAAAATCGATCGCATCGAGCGCTACACTCACACTCAACAGGCGACGCCGCTGGGAGGCTGGCTGCCATTGCACTCGCAAGTTGTCGAAATTCAAGTTCCCGTGATTTACAATTATTTCGTCAGCGTAAAACAGCCCTGGCACTTTCGTTGGAAGCGTTCTCAATTTGAGGGAGGAGCCCCAACTCTTGTCGTCGAACCGCCTCTGCTAACGACTGAAATGCCGGCCACGCGAATTGCTGAACTCAAGTGGCTTCGCAAATCTTCGCCGGCTCATATGAATGAAGCTCTGTTAACAATGGGCGCAGAACTCATGAATCGCGCCGTTGCTGGCAAGGACCAAGTTCGAGACAAAGCCGATATAGCCATCGAAGAGTTGGTCCAAAACTGGTGGCGAGAAGGACGCCCTACCACCGCCTGGCCCGAGCATGTCGAGGTGCGACTGAAAGGCCGGGAGCGCACGCCGTGAAGCCAATCTCGAACGCAACCTAGAGCACGCGATCTGATGCGCAACCTAAAACTCGATTTAGCCGCGCAACGAATAGTAGCTCGTGAACAGACCCGGGTCGAACGCAAATGGCACATGCCGCGATGTCGGCAGATCCGTTAAAGTTCCCGAAGCTTGCGCGTCTGAAATTTCGCAATTCAAAAAGTCGGGAAGAGCCAGGCGAGGCGAATTCTTGCTGTTGAGGAAATGCGGATTCTCGAGCACTTTTGGCTCGAGCGTGACGATATCGCCGATGTTCAAAATCACCGAACGAATCGTGACTCGCTGGCCATTCACTTGCACTTTCGATGCGAGATCAATTGCGAAGCGGCCGCGATGCTCGGCGCAAAGCCCAATCTAAAGACGACATTGTCCAGACGCCTCTCCAAAAGACCAATGAGGTAGGAAACCCAGTCCTGCGAGGATTCGCGTTTCGCCAACTGAACATTTTTTCCCAACTGACTTTCGCGAAGACCATAGTGAAAGCGAATTTTTTGTTTTTCTTCCAGCTGCAATGCATATTCAGAGTATTTTTTTCGCTTCAGCCCCTGCTCGCCGGGTGGGTAAGGCTTTCTTTCTAAAGCTCCGGCTTTTCCCAAACCAGGGAGCTCTGTCAGAAGTCTCCGTTGAATTTTAAAACGCGGATTCAATTTTTTTTTCATGATGCCCTTCCCAAGTCATAACGCCCTCGCAAAGCGAGGGGCTTGACGGTTGTGAGCAGCCTAAAA
>CALCCV010000358.1 GCA_937900305.1 uncultured Pseudobdellovibrionaceae bacterium
GTAGTGGCGAGAGCCGTATGAGTTCGAGTCTCATCGTCGGCACCAGCACGAATAAGACAGCAAGCCGCCCGCACATGCGGGCGTTTGCTTGCAAATAGCAGTAAATTTGCTGGTCATCAGTTGCGGGGGGTCAAGTGATGTTGGAAGCGTATTTTCCAGTTCTCGTGTTTATCCTGTTTGCGGCTGGGTTCGGATTGATCCCGATCTTGGCAGGCTGGATTTTGGGGCCCAGCAAGCCTGATGCCGAGAAACTCTCCCCGTTCGAGTGCGGCTTCGAGCCCTTCGAAGATGCGCGTATCAAGTTTGATGTGCGCTACTATCTGCTCGCAATCCTCTTTATTCTCTTCGATCTGGAAGTGGCCTTCCTCTTTCCGTGGGCAACCATCCTGCGCGAAATTGCGGGCACCGAGTCCGTTCGGCAGTTTGGCTTCTTCGAGATGTTGGTGTTCCTTGGCATCCTTCTGATCGGCTACATCTACGTCTGGAAAAAGGGTGCGCTCGATTGGGAGTGATCTTTTGGCGGAATAGAGGCTGATCGTCCGTCCCGATAGCGCACTCGTTCTTAAAGGGGTTTTATGAGCATCGAAGGCGTTTTCAAGGAAGGGTTTGTAACCACTTCCCTTGATACCGTGATCAACTGGACGCGTACGGGTTCCCTTTGGCCGATGACCTTTGGTCTGGCCTGTTGTGCGGTTGAAATGATCCATGCTGGCTGTTCCCGGTACGACCTTGATCGGTTTGGTGTTGTCTTTCGTCCTAGCCCCCGGCAGTCCGACCTGATGATCGTGGCCGGTACGCTCTGCAACAAGATGGCGCCGGCTTTGCGCAAGGTTTATGACCAGATGTCTGAGCCGCGTTGGGTTATTTCGATGGGATCTTGTGCGAATGGTGGTGGCTACTATCACTACTCGTATTCCGTTGTTCGTGGCTGTGATCGGATTGTTCCAGTGGACGTCTACGTTCCCGGCTGTCCTCCTACGGCGGAAGCGCTGTTGTACGGAATCGTGCAGTTGCAGAACAAGATCAAGCGCGAATGTACTATTGCTCGGTAACGGCAGGCGATCATGAGTTCTAAGCTCGAAAATTTGACCCGATGCCTCAGCGAAAAATTTGCAGACGACATCGTGCGTCTCATAGACGCTGCCGGCGAAGTGACGCTCGAAGTACGCTCTGAAAATTATTTGGCTGTGGCGGAGTCCTTGCGGGATGATCCAGACCTCGCATTTGAACAGCTGGTAGATTTAACGGGTGTAGATTATTCAGCACATGCATTGGCTGATTCTTTTTCGGGACGCTTTGCGGTGGTTTCGCACCTTCTTTCGATTCGCCACAATGTACGTCTCCGCCTTCGGACTTTTGCCGAAGATTCGGATTTCCCCATGGTCGCTTCCCTTTGTGTGGTCTGGCCCAGTGCGAATTGGTTCGAGCGCGAGGCCTTTGATCTCTTTGGCGTGATGTTCATGGGGCATCCGGATCTGCGCCGGATCCTGACTGACTATGGGTTTGTTGGTCATCCGTTCCGCAAAGATTTTCCGGTGTCGGGCTTTGTGGAAATGCGCTACGACCAGGATTTGGGGCGTGTGATCTACCAGCCTGTCTCCATAGAACCGCGAGAAAATACACCTAGAATCGTGCGCGAAGATTCCTACGGGGATGTTGGTCATGGCTGAAATTCGTAACTACACGATCAACTTTGGACCACAGCACCCGTCGGCGCACGGCGTGCTCAGATTGGTATTGGAGCTTGACGGCGAGGTTGTCGAGCGTGCGGATCCTCATATCGGACTTCTTCATCGGGGAACGGAGAAGCTTGCCGAAACCAGGACATGGATTCAATCTGTTCCGTACATGGATCGGCTTGACTACGTCTCCATGATGTGCAACGAGCACGCTTATTGCATGGCTATTGAGCGTCTTCTCGGATTGGAAGTGCCGCTCCGGGCACAATACATTCGTGTGATGTACGATGAAATCACGCGGATTTTGAATCACCTTTTGGCAGTCGGAACTCACGCACTCGACATCGGGGCGATGACCATGGTTCTTTACACGTTCAGAGAGCGTGAAGATCTCATGGACGCATATGAAGCCGTATCGGGTGCTCGAATGCATGCGGCATACTACCGCCCAGGTGGTGTTTATCGGGATTTGCCTGATCGCATGCCGCAGTATGAAGTATCCAAGTGGAAAAGCGAAAAGATCGTTCGTGAGCTCAATGAGAATCGTCAGGGCTCACTGCTCGATTTTCTTGAAGATTTCTGTGAACGATTCCCCCGTTATGTTGATGAATACGAGACGCTGCTGACGGATAACCGAATCTGGAAGCAGCGGACGGTTGGGATCGGTGTTGTTTCGCCGGAGCAGGCCTTGGCGCTTGGATTCACCGGTGTGATGCTGCGTGGTTCCGGCGTCGAATGGGATTTAAGAAAAAAGCAGCCGTACGAAGTTTACAGCCAAATGGACTTCGACATTCCGATAGGAACGGCTGGTGACTGCTACGACCGTTACTTGTGTCGCATCGAAGAAATGCGTCAATCCAATCGGATTGTCAAGCAATGCATCGAATGGCTTCGCAAAAACCCCGGCCCAGTAATATCCGATAATCACAAGGTAGCCCCTCCTGCACGAGAGCAGATGAAGGCAAACATGGAAGAGCTGATTCACCATTTCAAGCTCTTCACGGAAGGTATTCATGTTCCAGCGGGTGAGGTGTATGCGCCCGTTGAACACCCCAAGGGAGAGTTTGGGGTATATGCCATCTCTGACGGTGCAAATAAACCGTACAGGTTGAAGTTACGCTCACCTGGATTTGCACATTTGTCGGCGATGGATGCGATGTCACGAGGACACATGATTGCAGACGTCGTTGCAATCATTGGCACGATGGACATCGTGTTTGGCGACGTAGACCGGTAAATGTAAGCCATATGTTGATCCAAGTGGTGTAAACAGTATTCTTGCAGGCAGACGAACGGAATATGCTTAGTCCTGAATCTTTGAAAAAAATTGATCGCGAGATAGCTAAATATCCTGTTGATCAGAAGCAGTCGGCTTGCATGTCTGCATTGCGAATTGCGCAGATGGAAAAAGGCTGGCTAGCCAAAGAGACGATCGAGTTCGTTGCTCGGTATCTCGATATGCCCTCAATTGCGGCTTACGAGGTTGCGACGTTTTACAACATGTACGATCTGACGCCAGTTGGCGCAAAAAAAATTACCATTTGCACCAACTTGCCGTGCGTTCTCTCCGGCGGCGTACATGCAGCTGAGTACCTGAAGAAGAAACTCGGGATTGATTTTAACGAAACGACTGCTGATGGGCGTTTTACGCTGAAAGAAGGGGAATGCATGGGTGCATGTGGTGACGCACCAGTACTTCTCTTAAACAACCATCGCATGTGCAGTTGGATGACGGAAGAGAAAATCGATCAACTTCTGGCTGATCTTAAAAAATGAGCGCTCAAGGCATTATTCTCTCTGGGCTTGACGGCGATAGGACTTGGCGCCTCACCGACTATCTAAAGCGCGGTGGATATGAGGCGCTTAAAAAGATTATTGCCGATAAAATTCCGGCTGATCAAATCATTGCTGAGGTCAAAAAATCCGCGCTGCGCGGTCGGGGTGGTGCCGGGTTTCCAACGGGTTTGAAATGGAGTTTCATGAATCGGAATTCTCCGGTACAAAAATATGTGGTATGTAATTCAGATGAGGGTGAGCCTGGTACATGCAAAGACCGCGAAATTCTGAGTAAAAATCCTCACCAGTTGATAGAGGGAATGGCTATTGCTGGGTATGTGATGGGTTCCACAGTTGGATACAATTATATTCGCGGTGAATTCTGGCTACCTTATGAGCGCATGGAGCATGCGCTAAAAGAAGCATATGCAGCCGGTTTGTTGGGTAAGAATATTTTGGATAGTGGCATTGATTTTGATCTCTATAATCATTTAGGGGCTGGAGCTTATATCTGCGGAGAGGAAACGGCTTTATTGAACTCTTTAGAGGGTAAAAAGGGAATGCCTCGATTTAAGCCCCCTTTTCCAGCGAACTATGGATTATATGGTAAGCCT
>CALCCV010000359.1 GCA_937900305.1 uncultured Pseudobdellovibrionaceae bacterium
CTACACGACGCTCTTCCGATCTAGGGATCGATGCTTTCATCGTTGAAGATGTGGAAGAAGCGCTGGCCGATTTGGGAAAGCCCCTCTTTGTCATCGAAGGTCCGCTGATGGACGGTATGAAAGTCGTTGGCGATTTGTTTGGTGCCGGCAAAATGTTTTTGCCCCAAGTGGTTAAAAGCGCGCGGGTGATGAAGCGCGCGGTGGCGCACCTTGAGCCTTTGATGGCTAAGGATAAATTGGCTAACTCCTCCGCGACTACATTTTTGATTGCTACAGTAAAAGGGGACGTCCACGATATCGGTAAAAACATTGTGGGAGTCGTGTTGGCTTGCAATGGCTACCGAGTGGTTGACCTGGGAGTGATGGTCCCCGTTGCAAAGATTATCGAAGCGGCTCGTCGCGAGAAGGCTGATTTCATTGGACTTAGCGGATTGATCACGCCGTCTCTGGATGAAATGATTTTCAACGCCAAGGAGTTTCAACGAGAAGGATTTTCAGTGCCGCTCTTGATCGGGGGAGCTACTACGTCAAGGGTGCACACTGCTGTGAAAATCGATTCACACTATGAAGGTCCGGTGATTCATGTCAGCGACGCCTCGTTGGTCATGGAGGCTTGTCGGCAATTTGAAGGTAGCGCTGAAAAAATGGCATTAGCGCTGACTCGGTCGAAGGCGGCGGCGCAAGCCACTCGCGAACATTATGCACAACAGAAGTCTGATAAGGATTTTGTGCCTTTGGCAGAAGCTAGGGCTAAGAAGTTTCAAACTGATTGGACCCAAGTCGACGTGGCCATTCCCGAAAAAACCGGGATTTTTGAGCTGACTCCATTTTTGAGTGAGGTTCAGGGGTATATCGATTGGTCTCCATTTTTCTGGACCTGGGATTTGAAGGGCACTTATCCAAAAATTCTAGAAAATCCAAAATACGGTGAACAGGCTAAAAATCTGTACAATGATGCCCAGAAGATTTTGAAACAAGCGGGCAAAGAAGGCGTCAAGTTGCGTGCGATGATCGGAGTCTGGCAGGCCCATTCCGAGGGCGACGATGTTGTTTTGACAGATGATGGTCGTGAACTTGCTAAGTTTTATTTTTTGCGCCAACAAAAGCAAAAAGAAGCGCCTAATGGCGTCCACTATTGCTTGTCAGATTTCGTGGCTCCCAAATCCGCGGCGACCAAAGATTATTTAGGTGGATTTGCCGTGACTGCTGGACCCGAGATTGAAGCTTGGGCTCAGCGATTTGCGGACAAAGGCGATGACTACACTTCGATCTTAATTAAAGCCGTGGCCGATCGATTGGCCGAGGCCCTGGCCGAATGGTCACATAAGAAAGTTCGCGATTTATTTGGATACGGCCGCAAGGAAGATTTGGCTGTGGAAGAATTGATTCAAGAAAAGTATCGAGGGATTCGGCCCGCTCCAGGCTATCCAGCGTGTCCAGATCATTCCGCCAAGTTCACACTTTGGGAGCTGATGGGTGTTCGAGAAAAGTTAGGAATTGAGCTCACTGAATCGGGCGCCATGATGCCCGGATGCTCGGTTTCTGGATTTTATTTTCAACATCCTAAGTCGACTTATTTTCACATCGGAAAAATTCATGAGGATCAATTCAAGGACGTTTGCGCTCGTCGCGGATTGACGGATGCAGAAGCTCGGCGATGGTTGAATCCACTCCTCCCGCTGTAAAAATCTCCGCCAGGCGCAGGATCTATCCGCGCCTGCAATTTTTAGCGACTCACGTTCTGCAGGGCCAACCGCTCTGGGATCTGTGTTGTGATCATGGAATTTTAGGGGCCGAGGCGCTCGCGGCCAACCGAGTTCCATATGTTTATTTCGTAGATAGTTCCCCCTTGATTCGGTTGAAACTTCAGCGTGTTCCCGAATCTGAAACTTTCCATCAACGGTGGAGTTTTTCGATCGCTGACGCTCGAGATCTCGCACCTCAGTTTTGTGGGACGATCGCCATTGCCGGTATTGGTGGCTTGCTGATGACCTCCATTTTACAAACCATTGCCGAACGGTCGAGACTCGCGCAAATCAAGCGCCTCATCTTGAATCCCTTTTGTGATGAAGATGTCGTGTTGGAGTTTGTGAAAAATCAGTGGTTTTCACCCGAACCGAAAAATCAGGACACTTGCGAGCTGGCCTCTCGGGTAGAAGAGTTTCAATTTTTTGAACGAGGTCGAACTCGAAGAATTTTTTGCATTGATTTCAATGGGATTTAGGGGCTTCCTCTCAAAGTCTTAGGTGCTGGTTTTCAAAGTTGATTTAGAGGGAAGCCCGAGATGAATTTTAGAACGAGAATTCATTTATTGGCAACAGAAACTGGCGAGCTTGTTTGGTGCTTGAATATTCACAACACGCAAATCAGTGTTTCGCTCACACGTTCGTGCATTTGTGAATCAAAGTCGTGCACAAAGTAAGAGATTTTGGCTTTTGAGCTGCCCTGTTTCCAGGTCAGAGTTGAATTTGTGCGAGTAAAGCCTTTGTGAACGAGGTCTTCACCGAAATTCCAAATTTTGGTTTTCGAATCAGGATCAGATTTCAGATTCAAAATCTGATTTTTGTCAGAACCCAATCCTTCGATCAACAGCGTGAATTGATTTGCAGAGTTTGAAGTTTCAACGGTGTAGTTCGCGTCTGTGTCATCACCTTTGCAATTCAAAAGTGAAGCGCTTGCCAATGTTGAAGTCAGAAATATCCCCATTAAGATTCCGAAGCGGAAAATACCCTTGATTGATTTCATGTAAGGAAAAGATACCACACCATTGTTTGGTTGTCCGAATCGGCAGACAATTATTCACTTCACCAGAAAGGCTTTCAGAGCTGAACAAACTTTGGTGACCACAGACTTTACACTTCCAAAAAAGACGAAAAAAGCCGCTCGGTGGCAGCTTTGAGCTGAGCACTTTTGAAGAGTGCTGGCAGATCGCGGTTTAGGACTTGATCGCCATCCGTGCTCAATCTGCGCCATTTTGGAGGAGCTCGCGGGCGATGTTCTTGCCGAGCTCGACTCCGGGTTGATCATAGGCATTCAGGTTTAGGTGCTCGGCGAGTAAAGCAATCACCCACTGGAAATTCATGAAAAGAGTGGCGAGAGTGGCTTCGTCGAAAGTTTGTATTTCGATTCGAGCGGTAGAAATTTGATTTTGGACTAGGGCTTGCTCTGTCGCTTGGGCTTCGGCAGCGAGAACTTTGCCGATGGCTTTTCCGTTGAGATACTCCATCGGAGTCATCGCGTGCTGGACCGAAAAAAGCGGGCTTTGTTCGGCTTCGAGCAGACGGATGAAAACCACGAATTTATCCTTGGTCCCTTCCATCACTTGTTGCAAAAGGGAATGCTGGTCTTGCGTCCCTAAGGCCCAAAATGGTGAACTCACTCGCGAAGGGGCCTTGTTTTTTCGATCGGCAGATTTGGCGAGGGATTCGGCCCATAACTGATTCAACCAAAGACCCAGAGACTTAAGCCGCCAGCTGTAACACCAAAAAAAAGTGATCCACTCTTGTCGTTCGAAACTTTTTAAAGCTTGTTCCGAAAATTGAAGAACAAAATCTTTGTCAAAGGCGCGAGCTCCTTTTTCAAAATGGGCCAAATCCAATCCAAGAAAAACGGCAGGCACCAGGCCAACGGCAGTGAGAACTGAAAATCGCCCGCCAATTTCAGGAATCGCGAGAGTCGTGAGTGAGTTTTCCGAAGCCCATCGACCCAGAGGATTGTTGTTAGGATCTGTGACGACCCAAATGTGATCTTTCGGAATCAGCTGATTTTTTTTCAGAAGATCAATGCAAGCGGAAAGACTGGACAGGGTTTCCATTGTTTTACCGCTTTTTGAGACTGTCAGAAACAATGTTTTTTTAACATCAATTTGGCCAAAAACTTCAGCCGTTTGATGAGGATCTACGTTGTCCAAGAAGTGAAGTTTTTTGCTCGCATCCACTTTGAATTTGCACGAATCATAGATCACTTGGGTCCCGATGGAACTGCCACCGCTGCCGATAATGACCATGTGCTGGTAGCTAACCCTGGCCTTGTGGCCGAATTCGCGTGCCGTCGCCCAAATGCTCGGATCTGTCAAAATCTGCGCAAAGGGAGGGGGAGTTTGTTCAAGACGTTGCCAAGCCCTTAGAAGATTTTCCTGCAGGGAAGGATCGCGAGGGAGTGAGGTTGCAAAACGAATTGAGGGGACTAAAGATTGAGTCATCATATTTCTCCAGGCTCGTCAGGAAATGTAATCCGAAGGTTGAAAGGAATTCAAGTCACCAAGTTCAGTGACGGCGTCGGGATAGCTCTGGTGTGTTTTTTGACCAATCAGCAATTTATGGCGCAGTCCCAGATTGTGACCCAGCTCCATGTCGACCAAAGAGTCACCAATCACGATCGAGTTGGCAAAATCAATTCGGTACAACGCTAAGGCCTGCGCCAAAGAACCCGTGTTGGGTTTGCGCCAGGTGGGATTTAAAAATCCAAGAGACGTTTTGGCTTCACGAAAAACGCTGGCTGATAGGCAAAGATCCAATCGCGCGCCGGCGTTCGCAAGATCATTCAGCATTTGAGTTTGCACAGCCTCCCACTGCCCAACGGAGATCAGCCCCCGGCCCAAACCAGATTGATTCGTTAGCAAGATGGTGATCCATCCAGCGCGGTTCGCCAAACGGATAAGGTCCACGACTTTTGGAATCAGCTTCACTTGCGTGGGATCAGAGAGATAGTGAATGTGTTCGATGACCGTGCCGTCGCGATCTAAAATCAGCGCGGGCTGCTGACCAAATCCAAGTTTAGAAGTTTTTGTGGTGTGAGGAGCCAGAAGCTGCAAATAGGCTTTGAGTTTACTCAGCGTTTCGCCAGCGTCCGCGTCGGGAAATCCCCGCACTCGCAGCGTCCCTTCTTGCAGAGAGATGCCCAAGCCAGCACTCGGTCTGGTCACTGGATTTTTAGAGTGCGGATTGGCGCTGATAAAGACATCGGCCATCGCATTAGACCCTTCGGCACAACTGAAAAAAGATGTTTGTTTGAGAAACTCAACAAAGGGTTGCGTTTGCAGCTCGGTGTCTTCACAAGACCAGCGAAGTTTTTCAGATCGGAAGAGCACACGTCTGAACTCCAG
>CALCCV010000360.1 GCA_937900305.1 uncultured Pseudobdellovibrionaceae bacterium
ACATTTTCACGCAGGGGAGGGGATTTAGCTGGGCCTTAAGATGTGGCAGTTGTAGCCACCGGGATTGGCTTTTAAGTAGTCTTGGTGTTCTTTTTCGGCGGGGTAGAAGGTGGAGACTTCGGTCACTTCTGTGACGACGGGTTTAGGGAAGGTGCCATTGCGATTGAGTGTGGCGATTAGTGTTTGCGCTGCTGACTTTTGGATTTCGGATTCGTAGAAAATTGCGGAGCGATATTGAGGACCGATGTCGTTGTGTTGTCGATTGAGAGTTGTGGGATCGTGCATGCGAAAAAAAACTTTCAGCAAATCTTCGTAGCTGACAAGTTGGGGATCAAATTCGATTTCGATGGCTTCGGCATGGCCAGTTTTTCCGGTGCAGACCTCTTCGTATGTGGGAAATTTTTTAGTGCCGCCCGTGTAGCCGACGGTCGTGTCGATGACGCCGGGGATGTCACGAAAGATATGCTCAACACCCCAGAAGCAGCCGGCTGCTAAGATCGCGAGTTCTGTTTTTTTGTTTTTGGGAGGGGCGGAGGGGTCTACAGAAGAAGACATCGAAGATCCTTTCGGAGAAGTTAGTGACAATTGCTTAAAATGACGAACCAGGAATTTTTAAAAACTCGATTTCTTCGGGCGTGGACTTGCGGCCCAAAATTCGATTTCGGTGAGGATATCTGCCGAACTGATCAATGATCGCCTTGTGCTTCATCTCGAAATCTAAATTTCCTTGCAGGCCCAGGCTTGAAAAAAGTCGGACGGCTTCTTGGTGAATGGCTCGAGACTCGCTGTGCATGAAGGGCATGTAAAGAAAGAGACGGTGCTCAGGTGTGGGGAGTTGAAAGTCAGCTCCGCAAGCCACGGCCTCTTGCGCAAGAGCGAGGGCCAAGGGATCACTGGCGAACGAGCCGGCTAGATCTCGAAACATGTTGCGGGAGAATTGATCGAGTATGAGAATTTCGGCGAGACGACCCAGTGGATCTTTTCGCCACTGCCAAAGTTCACAGGAGTTGGCGGCCGTGTGAATCTGGGCAAAACGAAGACGAAGGCTTTCATCGAAATTGGAACTCTTTGTCCACCAACTTTTGGGATCGATCTCTGTAAACCAAAAATGAATAATCTCTTGAAAGTTCAAAATCATCTCCAAGTGCAGATCCGCGCCAATTACAGTTTTGCAATTAGACGACAAACTCTTTTACCAGAACTCGCGCTGATTTTCTCTTCAAAGTGCAAGACTTGTGAAGGGGCAAAGCGGTCCAGCACAAGATTTCTGGGGAAGGCCGAGTACAGACGACCCTTTGAATCGCGTGCATCTTCGCCCTCGGTCACGCGCCACGAGAGATAAAGAATTCCATCCGGGCGGACGAGTGTTTTTAGTCGCTCAACCGATTTGACGATCTCGTCGTTGGTCAGATGCATGATCACGGTCTCACAATAGACATTGGCGAAGGTGGTTTGGATTTCAGTCAAGGCAGGCAAGAGAGATTTGTGAAATGAAATACCGGCGAAATTTTTTCGGGCGATTTCCAATAGAGCCTCTGAAGCGTCATAACCGCTGGCAGGAAAACCATTTTGCTGCAGCCAATGGGTGTCTCGACCATTTCCACAACCAACGTCGATCGTAGTTCCACCAGCAATGAAGTGCTTTTGGATCAGCTGATAGATGTCTAAGGGTTCTGGCTGCGCCAACCATTCAGTGCTGTAGTCAGTGGCTTGGTCTGTGTAAGTCGCGAGAGTTTTAATATCCATGGCGACATCCTGGTGGATTTTTCCGAGAGATGTCAAAGAATCTTGCGAAGTTCAATTTTTTGAAACTGATTTGCAATGGCCTGGGGCCAGTCGTGCGCGGTTTGAGTTTCGCCGCAGTTTTCGTTGACAACGAACTATCGAGATTTATTCTAAGAGGATGAAAACATCATTCACGGCCTTTTGTTTAGTTGTCGCCTCTCTTGTGAGTGCGGGTTGTTCGGAGCCTTCCGTGGTGGGTCACACTCGCGAAGAGAGTTTTTATACTCCATTTGTGAATTCCGCGTCTCATTATCCTCAAGCGAAGACCGAATTGAATGACCTAAAACTTTTGCAAACAGATGACAGTTTTCCAATGCGTTTTGCGCTGTTTGACAATGGCAAGTTCTATTACGAGATCGATAAATTGGGCACGGGCGAAGGTGATTGGGGTTATGAAAAGGGAGTGTTGCAGCTGGCGGCCACGCGACCCGTGTTTGATATGTATTTTTATCTTTCAGCGGTGTCAGATTCGGGCACGGCTGTTCAATTTCGGTTCAATGACCGTCATGGGTTGGTGTCCTTAGAGGCTCAACTGAGAGATCCCGTGCAAATTCGAAAAGAAGGGGGCGAGCCCGCTCCTCTCAAGGTCTTCAAAAACTCTGATAAAGAGATTTAAAACACTTTAGGAAAATTTTGATGTCCTCGAGATAGTGATCGATTGTGACTGGCGCGAAATTGCGTGCTCTCATCGCATAAGAATTTTATTGAAAAGCTCGTCCATAACCAATTACCTTACGTGAAAGATCCCCCAGTCACGTAGATTTTACGGCGGCCATTGTCTTTATTCCCGATTTGATATCGGTCTCAACCTGATGCAGGATGGCAGCTTTTTGCTCAGGTGAAAATACTCTTTTCGCTTTCTTGACTCGTTCCACTCGTCATTTCCTTTCGGTTATGTCGAACTAAATTTTCGAAGTTTTTCTCACTCCAAAAAAAAGCAGTACAGTAAATCGTTGAGCAAGAAGGTTCAGTTATTGGAAGACGGGAAATTTCAGAAGATTCAAACGAGTCAAACTGGTCCATCATCGGCGGCTGCGGCCGAGTTACCGATTTTCACCAAACGATTGAAATGATTGAATCCATGTCAACGTATTCACTTTTTGATATGAACGCTGGACATCCCTACTGTTCAGATGGAGATTACGTTGTCTATACTATTCACCAAAAAAATAAAGAGCCTCAAGTTATTTTTAAATCAGAAGGCTGTCACAAATTTATCCTTCAGGATTTTGTGAATGGTCCCAAAGCTGATCAACTGATTTACGTTCTCGATTATTTGGACGGATTTTAATTGGTGCTCTTGAACCATCTTCTTTCTTTTAGTGTGTCACAGGGGCAGAACATGGTTCGTTTAAGCTAGAAGAGGTCTCGACTAAGCCGTTTGGCGATCTGCGGGTTGCCACCACAGGCTCATGAACAAAAGTGGAAAATCACTTAGTTATTTTTTATTTCCGAACTAAGCTCAAAAAATTCCGAATTCCGGGTTGTGACAACAGATAAAGCTTCCATTTTGATTCGGGCAAAAGCCGCTTTCAGAATATCCTCCCCGCTCCTTACAAGCTTTCTCCGACACGCAGTTACCCCAAAGAAATTTGAACTCTCCATTCTCCCTAGTTCGGATCGAACAAGTTCCCTTGTAATAGCTGAAGAGTTCCTTGATCCGCTCCGCCACCAGACTAGTTTTCCCGACCGTGGTAGTATGAGCGCTCGCCTGACGTCTTTGGTCATCACTCAATGATGGCAGATTCGTCGAAGAGACCGCGTACACGATGTCGTCATTCGTTGTAAGCCATGGCCCTCCGGAATCGCCGGGACAAGATTGATAATTTAATTCGCCGATCCTGCGCAAAACTATCGTTTTCTTTCCGATGGTTTTCCAATCTGGGACATAGGTTTTGCAGGTCTTTGACCACGTCGTTGCAGTGCAACCATAGCCAACAATGGCGGCCGACTCGCCGATTGATGGAGGCGCTAAGGCCACTCGCAAAGGGGTAGCGACCGATTTTGGCACCGGCATTGACAGTAGCACCAGAGCCACATCACGGTCTCCCGAACTGCTACCTAGCGAGTATCCCCAAATGGCCTTGTAACTGTAAGGTCCCGTTGGAGTTTGAACTTGAAACTCCAAGGTCCGTTTCAGATTTCCCGAAAAAAATTTAATTGGGCCGCCTTCGCCGCAAGTTCCCGCTGGATTTTGAAGCGTGTCTGGATCGGCAACACAGTGAGCAGCGGTCAACACCATGTTTTCGGTGACCAAAGTCCCCGTGCAGAATGCGCCGCTTGCGTAAACAAGTTTACCAACAGCAGGATACCGGTCCGTGCGCTGCCCATCTAGAAGAGCGACATCGGTCTCTTGGCGCTTTTCTGCGATTTCTTTCGATGCATTCTCCCCAAATTGAAAGGCCGCTGGATATCGAGGCTTCCAGGTGTCCGATAAAGGTGCGCTAACACAGCTCACTAGTCCGCAACCGAGCAGGAAACTGATTTTCTTCATGGTTTACAGTAAGAAATTTCCACACATTCGAACAGTCTAGTTTTTCCTACATTTCAACTTCTCCACAATTTGCGACTGATTGGTGCCGCGATGAGCGTACAGGTCAAAGCGTAGCCATCCCAGAAATTGTGATGCCCAGGTGATCGCTTTGGCAGATTGCGACGCGGCCCTGGGTTAATCTTCAATAAATGCTTGAACGAAGTCGTCGTCGTCGGATTGGCGCGGGATCCCTCGCTCTGGCTTAAGTCTTGGGAGCGATGAGAGAATTCCTTTGTGATCAAGAATTTTCCTGATGACTTTGGGGCCTTGATTGCGGCAATGATTTTGACCAAGGTCTAAAATGCAAATATTCTTAGCTTCTAAATTTGTGACCTGTCTTCCAGTCAATGCACTTTCCAGAGAGAAAGTCTCATTTTGGGGCGATCAAAATGTCCGCAAATAAAATAAATTTAAATTCCATTGCCATTGCTGATGCTAAAATTGAATTGCCAAAGCAGAAGATAAATCTTTGGTATTTTTCGCACATAAGCTGCCCTTCCATATACGCACATTAGGCCCTAAATTTGCTATGTGATCGGGGATGATGCGAGTTTGCAAGGTTTGGAATTACTTCGTTATTTTGGGAGTGCTATTTGTCATCGTGGCGAGCCTAGTTACTTCAAGAGGACGCGGGAATTTGGACGGTCAGTCCGGGATGACAGATTTTTCTTCGCAGACTGGTCAAAAAACAGCCTCTCAGAAATTGTGGCAAAGTTTTATGGCTGGGGCGATGCCGCTTGAGTGGGTCCGAGCCGAGTGTGGTTCCGACGATCTGGGTTCGCCGTGTTCGCAGTCTTTACAAAAATCTTTGACGAACTTTCGCGATTTTACAAGGGAACAAGTTTGTTTTCCAAAAGGTTTGTTTGAGCGCTGGCTCGGCAAGTATTTTCAGAAATTGAATTACGTGCGATCCCTGGAAACGAATATGAGCCGCCAACTTTGTGTGCTTGATGGCATGGAAGATTCTAGGTGCGATGGGTTTGACCATGAAAATGCCGAAGTTGAGCAGCAGTCTGCAATGTATTATGGAGAGCTTTTTGCCGGCCGAAAAAATAGAGCAAACTATGAACTCCAAACGATGGCGCAAGAGCTGTCGGGCTCTATTCCTGAAGGGACTTGTAGGTCTAAAAAGCCAATTGATCACCTGCGGAATGCAGGCATTGCGCTACGTTTTGTTAAGGAGTGGACGGGCAATGAGGCGATTTCAGAAATCTGGGGAGCCGGCGATATGGCCTCGCTGGCAAAAGATTTGTCAAAAAAATGGAGACACGAAAATCAAGTTTGTGAATGGTGCACTCAAGCCGGCACTCGCGATTTGGATCGATG